>CAVEWG010000147.1:0-4310 GCA_963619285.1 Oscillospiraceae bacterium
AGAATATACATTTGACAAATTCACATATTCTGCCCAAATTTTGTTTTTATTTTGTTTATACAATAATTCTAAACAACTATATATTTCTAATATTAGTAAACTGTTGCCTTTTACTGCGATGACTTTATCTAGAGCGGTCAAACAATTGGAAGCAACCAATTTGTTTAATATTAAAAAAGATGGAGTAAATATAGTTGTTGAAAAAAAGTTTGTTGGTTTGAGTTTGTATAATGAAGCTATAAAGTATTTAACTACTCCCGTATTAAAAACTGGATACATCAAAAAAAGTAAAATAACCAAAGATATGAAATTAGCATACGATAGTGCTTTGACAAATAAGACTATGTTAAATGTGTCAAAGATTGATACCTACGCAATCTATTATAAAGATATAGATAGGAATTTAATAAGTGATGAATTTATTGAACAAGATAAGCAAACAAGAATACAATTATGGGCATATGACCCTAATTTGTTTTCTAATAATCAATATGTTGATGATGTGTCTTTAGCTTTGTCTTATAAAGATGATAATGACGAAAGAATACAAGGGGAGGTAGAAGAGCTATTAGAAAGAAGATTTAATGATTAATGGTTTTACAAAGTTTAAAGAAAAATTTAAAGATTTTAAAGATCAATATGTAATTATTGGCGGAGCTGCATGTGATTTAATTTTTGATGCAGAAGAATTGCCTTTTAGAGCAACCAAAGATATCGATATGGTTTTGATAATTGAATCTTTGACGGTCGATTTTGGGAAGGCCTTTTGGGAATTTGCTGCTGATGCAGGATACAAACATATAAACAAAAGCACAGGCAAGGCTCAGTTCTATCGTTTCTCTAGTCCTGATAGTAAGGAGTATCCTCTTATGATTGAATTATTTTCAAGAAACAACAACTGTTTAAATATTGAAAATAATTCAAGAATTGAAAAATTATCGATAGGTGAAGAAGTATCTAGTTTGTCTGCTATTTTGTTAAATGATGCTTATTATAAATTACTAAAAGATAATCAATTGTACATTGATGATATTCCTGTATTAAAACCAGGATGTGTAATCTTATTTAAGGCCAAGGCATGGCTAGATTTGAGCAAGAGAAAAGCTAATGGTGAATCAATTGATTCAAAAGATATTAAGAAACATAAGAACGATATCTTTAGATTAACAAAAATAATAACGGATATATTTGATTATGAACTTGATGATGAAATAGTTTGTGATGTTAGAATGTTCTTAAATGAAATGAAAAAAGAAGATGTTGATTTAAAGGCTATTGACATAAGAGGAATTAATAAAGAAAAACTTCTTATTCGTTTATATGATTACTTTAATTTGAAATAAGACAATAAAAAATCCAATTGGTTATTTAGCTCGTTAATTGGATTTTTTAATTATTTGCGCTTGATTGTAAAAGTGCTAACTTCTTTATTTGTCTTTTTAATAAAACACATAATTTATTGATTCTTGAATCAGAGTAGCATGTTATGTTTTGGCATTGATGAAGTAAATCATCAAACCATTCTACAACGCCATCTAATTTTGATAAGTCGATTCTATTAATGTCTTTGACAACTTTTATAATTTCTTCAAATGGAAGTATTTTATAAAATAAACGTCCTTCATTTGAGATGTGCATTTCATTGACATCATAATATTCGATATTTAAGCTTTGGTGGAAAGGCTAATATAAATATGTAGGAAATAGGACAACATAAAAATGTACTAAAACCTACAAAATTATATTAGCTTTTTTAATACATTAGTAAGTATCATTTTACCTAGGAGGATGATACTTAAATGTTCAAAAGAGTTGATGAACTTATGGCTGATTTTAGAGTTATTGAACTTATGGGATCTAAGCCAAATTATGCAGAACTTGGAAGAAAATATGGTCTAGATCCAAGAACAGTGAAAAAATATCATAGTGGTTATCAAGGGAAACCTAAAACACGTGATAAGCCAAGCATACTAGACAAGCATCTTGATGAGATAAATGAAAAAATATCTATACCAAGAACTACATTGAAAGGAGTATGGGAATGTTTAGTTACATTACATGGTTATGATGAAATCGGTACTTATTCAAACTTTAAGGCATATTGTAAAAAACACAATATAAAGTCAAATAAGCTTAATGTTGGTAAACCAAGATATGAAACAGAACCAGGCGATATGGCCCAGTGCGATTGGAAAGAAAAGATTACACTTACAAGTAAAAATGGCGAAGTGTTTATAATCAACATTTTCCACCTCATCTTAAAGTTTTCTAGATATTCATATATTGAGTTATCAATGAGTATGGAACAGAAGGATTTATTTAGATGCTTAATTAACTCGTTTAAATTCTTTGGAGGTATTCCATCTAGAATTCTATTTGACAATATGTCTACAGCTGCGGATACAAACGTTTATCCCAAGCGTATTAACACCAAGCTTGTTCAATTTGCCAAAGATTTTAACTTTGAGGTTAATTTGTGTAAAGTAAGGTCTCCCGGTACGAAGGGGTCCAATGAATCGAGAAATAAGATTCTAGACTGGATAAGACCATACGATAAAGAATTCGAAACCATTAATGACTTAATAAAGATTGTTGAGAAAATAAACAAAGATATGAACTTAGAGGTATGTCAAGGAACAGGAATGGCTCCAATACTTCTTTACCAAAATGAAAAAAGAATATTAAACCAAAATATAAATAATGATTTGATTAATCAGTATCTTTCCCCGGCCAAGGTTAAAGTTGATCAATCACAACTTATCTACTATAAAGGTAATAAATATTCTTTAGATTCCAGCCTTATCGATCAATTTGTTCAACCTGAAGAATTTGATGGTAATCTGTACCTTTATTATAAAGGAAAACTTGTACAGGTACACAAGCTAGTAAATTCTCCAGAAATGGCGACCATTTATGATAAGTCACATTACACCCAAATGATGGCCAAAAATGTTAAACAAGATGATTTAGATAAGCGAGTAAATGACAATTTAAAAATAATGGACTTAATAATGGAGAAAAGAAAAGTGAACATTACAAAACATGAAGCTATAGACTCTTTAGATAGTCTATATGCCTATTTAATACAAATATCTAATAATAACGGTTATATCAAAAGTTTCTTATCTTCTTTAAATAAAGAAGAAGAAAAGATATTCTATGAAGAAATAAAGAAGATGATTCCTTATGTAAAAGATGAAGAACAATTTTATCTAGCTTTTAAACACGCCATTAAAAAGAATGATTTAAAGCATATCTGTATGAATTACTATATTCTTCAAGATAATATGAACTATTACCCTTTATCTAATGAAGGATTAGATTTAATTTACGATAAATTTAAAGATGAAATAAGCGCATATTACAAAAATATGAGTGAGGATGAACATGAATAGTATTTCTACTCTTAATAATAATCTTGATACATTAAAACTTGTCAAAATAAAGGAAAACATCAATACTTATCTAGATTTAATAGCTGATGGCAAGAAAACGGCTTTAGATGCCCTTATTGAGCTTACAAGCCTTGAACTTGAGTATAAACAAGATATAGCGATTACATCATGTGTTAAAGTAGCCAACTTCCCATTTTTAAAAGAAATCAAAGATTTTGACTTCTCTTATCAGCCAAGCATTGATAAGAAAAAGATTATGGATCTAATGACTTTAAGGTTTATTGAAACATATGAAAACATCATCTTTTGTGGAACACCAGGTGTAGGTAAAACTAATCTAGCTGTATCTATTGGCATTGAAGCAGCAAAGAATAGAGTGTCAACATACTTCATCTCATTCCATGAGCTCATATCACAATTAAAGACAGCTAAATATGAAAACAGGTTAGATGCAAGAACTAAGTGGTTCTGTAGATACAAGCTTTTAATCATTGATGAAGTTGGCTATGAAAAGATGGACCCAGATACAGCCAATCTATTCTTTAACTTAATATCAAAGCGATATGAAAAGTCATCCACCATCATAACAACTAATCTAGTGTTTTCTAAATGGCCTGATGTCTTTGGCGAGCCGACATTAACAAATGCACTACTTGATAGATTACTTCATCACTGTTCGGTAATCAATATCAACGGTCCATCATATAGATTAAAGGACCAGCTGCAGTATTTCGCTGATTCAGACAATTAGTGCATAAAAGGACAAAATAAAAATGTAGGTTTTCATACATAATTATTTTGTCCTAAAAATTACATATTTATATTGACTTTTCCATCATAAAAACTTTTAAGACGGAAATCCACTACCTTTAGGTGGTGTATAAGTCTTATTAACCTTGATTTTCAATATATTTT
>CAVEWG010000148.1:0-4305 GCA_963619285.1 Oscillospiraceae bacterium
TAATGATGTATTCTGTAGTGTAAATATTTGGTAAAATTTAATCATGTATTTATCTAATTTATATATATATATATTAATAATGAGTTTGGGTGTTGCCTATGATTGATAATAGGCAACGTAAAATCATTCAAACATTTTTTATAGTGTTGTGCGCTATTGCTTTGTTGGGTTTATCTATTAACCAAATTAAATACAATGAAGAGAATGATATTGTTTCCGATATATCTATAAAAACAAATGATGATAATTTGATTGTAGGGTGGACTAAAACCCATGGGTCTAACATATCTAAAATAAGTGTGGATGTAAAAGACGAAGATGGACACCTTATAGGAACATATGCTTCAAAGTTTAATAAGGGCTCAATTGAAATAAATAATTTGGATTTTAATAAGACATATACAGTAGATGTTAATGCTATATATAAAGATAGTAGTAATAAAGAAATAATAGAAGAAAAGTATTTTTTCTATAGCGATAGTTCTTTGCCTGATATACCGATTTTAAATATAAACACAAAAAGTGGTGATGATCCTACCGCTTCATATGTTGAATCACCTGAGAATTTATGGGGAGCAACTTCTTATGATAATGAATATCTTAAGGCAACTATGATTTATAGTGGCTTTGGTAAAAAGCTAGAGACAAAGCTAAAGATAAGAATAAGAGGAAATACCAGTTCATACAGTGATAAAAAACCTTATAAATTAGTACTAGATGATCCATTAGATTTAACTAATTCAGGAAAAGAATATTCACATTCAGAGTGGGTGTTATTAAACACAGGCGGGACTATTAATAATTTTCTTGGAGAGACAATCGCTAATGTGACAGGCGTAGAATGGGTAGCGCATGGGATATATGTTAATTTAATCCTTAATGGTGATTACAAGGGAATCTATACATTGTGTGAAGCAGTAAGCCAAAGTGATTCTAGAGGGCTTGTTAACAAAGATGGGGTAATATTTGAAAATGATGCGTATTTTTGGAATGCGGATTATATGTATTTTAAGTTGTATAACCAAATAGATCAGATGGGTTATACGTTTAAGTATCCTACTGTCGATTCTTCTGAGGATCAAATTATTTTTGATGTTTATGAGTATGTGCAACATTTTGTGAATCTCGCCGTTACTGATGATGATAGCACATGGGAATATGCTGATTTAGATAATTTTGTTTCTTATATGATTGCGAAAGATTTAACCGCTAATGGCGATGCGGGTGGTACAAATATCTATTACTATATAAATGATTTTGATTCAAAAGATAAATCTAAAAGAATTTTGAAAATTGGTCCTTTATGGGATTTTGACACAGTAGGTGATATCAATATGAATGGCGATAGATTTCTCTACAATGCTTATTCTAGCCAACATAATGATTCGTTTCTTCCTTTTGTGAACAATGAAGAATTTGTAAATGCTTATTGGGATAAGTGGGAAGAGCTATCTAATGATGTTCTAAATAATATATACGCTTCTTTAGATGAATTGTGTTTAACGCAAGGAGAAGCTGTCAATCAAAGTAGATACCTAAATTCATTGAGATGGTCTGATGGGACTTATCAAACAATTGAAGATGAAGTAAGTATTGCCAAGGGTTGGTTAGCTAAACAAGTAGAGTTTCTTAATGATGAAATGAGGAATCGTTAATATGTATAGAGTAGAAGATAAGTATACAATGCCTAATTTAGATTTCTTCTTGTTAGAGAATAGAATCAAAGAGTTGTTGCCTTTGGATAATAACCACCAATATAAGATAAGTAGTTTATATTTTGATGATTACTATGATACTGATTTAAATGATGCGATAAATGGTAATCCTAATAGAAAGAAGATGCGTATTCGTATCTATGATGATTGTTTTAATACTATTAAGTTAGAGGTTAAATACAAGTGTTATTCAAGAATTGATAAAAAGTCCTGCACCATCACTAAAGATGAGATGTATTCTTTGATTAATGGTGCTCCAATTGCTTGGAGTGATAAGAAAGAAGATCCAGGGAATTTGTTTAACGAGAAGATATTAACAGCTCATTTAAGGCCAAAGGTAATTGTGACTTATGATAGGGCTGCTTATTTATATGAAGCAGGCAATACAAGAATTACTTTTGATACTAATGTTAGGTCAAGTAATAATATAGATTTATTTGGTGATAAGAATTTGTATCATGATAGTTTGCTGGAAAATAAAATACTGGAAGTAAAATACGATGAGTTTATTCCGGATTTTGTTTCCCAAATATTAACTATTGATAGTATGCAACAAATATCTTATTCAAAGTATAGATTATGTAGAGAGAATTATTTATAAGGAGTTTTATTTATGAGTGATATTAAAGATGCAATATATAACAGTTTTGTAGGTGCTTCAGGTTTTTCATTTAATGATGTTTTATTGATTATTGGAATATCTTGTCTAATGGGTATCTATGTTTATTTAATATATAGGAACTTTTCAAGACCTGAGTTTTATTCGAAGGACTTAAATATCACGATGGCGGGCATGGTTATAGTTACTTCAGCTATTATGGTGGCAATGCAGTCAAACTTAATTGTTTCACTTGGCATGGTTGGTGCCTTATCTATTGTAAGATTTAGAACCGCTATTAAAAGTCCGGTTGATTTATTGTATCTATTTTGGGCAATAAGTGAAGGAATTATATGCGGTGTTGGTTTATATATGCTTGGAGCTGTTCTTTCAATTATTATGACTGTTTTGTTGTTTGTGTTAAATAGAATTCCAAGTTCAAAGACTAATCAACTATTGATTGTTAAGATAAGAGATTTATCTCTTCAAAATAGCATTAATGAATTAGCTAAGAAGAATAGCAAACATTGTAAAATTGTTTCTACTATTGTAAAGAATGGTGAATGTGAACTTATATATGAGATAGAAGTTTCTAATATAAATGAATTAAGTAATAAATTATCTTCATTAGATAATGTTAAAACATTTAGTATTGTTGATAATAATGGAGATAGAAGGATATAGGACTTAAGAAGAAAAATTTGAATTATAAAGAAAAAAAACTATAAATTAGGGCAATCGCATGAAATCATCTAGCTAATAATAAAATCAATAATTCAATAGTAAAACCATTATTAATAGATAATGAGTTAATAATATAAACACACCTTAATGCGAATACGGTAATATACTCGCTATTAAAGGTGTGTTTTTGGTATGCCAAAAATGTATTATTAAACAATGAAGTGTTTTTTAATATGATTTGAAATTTAGATTATTAATTTATTTAACAATTATTAGGTATTGTTTCGTATATTAATCTTTTAAAAGCTTCAAGGTCATATTGATAATCAATAATCTTCTTTTTAGTGCTTTTATTTTTCATTTCAGGATCTAATTTTGTTAGATTAAAGGCTAGTTTTCTTATAATCGAGATATTTTCAATAGCTTTGTCTTTTCTAGCAGTAGAATGATTTTCATCAAAGATAACATCCAACACCCAATGTAAACTATTCTCAATAGCCCAATGGTTTCTTACATAGTTGGCAAACTTAGATGCATCTACATATTTATTAAGAATATAGTAATGAGTTTCTGTTGATTTAACATTTCTTTCTTCTCTTTCTTGAATAACCATACCTATAGCACTTAAGTCTTTCCATTTATCTTTGTTACTTATAAAGAATAAGTTATCAGAAATATAGTATTGTCTTTTCTCAACTCGACCATGGTCTTTTTCAATTGTTTCATAAGTCTTTATTCTTTTTAGTTCTTCTGAATCATTTATATAAGCCTTAAAGTAATTATCGATATCATTAAACAAAGTTCTTTGGTTTTCTTTAACACTTAAACAATAATTGCCATGACTATCAACAATCTTATCAACGATTTCTTTTTGTGTGCCAATGGCATCAATTGTAACTGTATGATTCTCAATATTGATAATATCTAATAACTCAGGTATAGCTGTTATTTCATTTGATTTACCATCTACTTTTACTTGGCCTATTGATATACCAACATCACAAAGAAATCCTGAAACAATATAAGGAATATTGCCATTATTAACTTTATCGGTAGCTGACTTAATAGCTTTTCCATCAATAGCTATATGTTTATTAGAATATTCTTTATTGGCTATTAAGGTTTTGGTCCACTCTATAAATAATTCCATGAATCTTTGAGGATCAATAACTCTAAATACAGCAGAAAAAGCATCATGTGATGGTATGCCATTTAATAAACCAAATTCAGCAGTTAATTCTTTCTCTTTCTTTTTAAGGAAATAGGCCATATTAGAAAAATCACTAAAGCCACACAACATTCCATATA
>CAVEWG010000149.1:0-4287 GCA_963619285.1 Oscillospiraceae bacterium
ATCAGGACATACCATAATACCTTCTAATTGATACTTGATACATAGATTATCATCGTAGTCATAAAAGAATGATATATATCCCTTTGTATCTTTTAAACTATAGATATATGAGTTATCTTTTATTTCGATAAAGGGTATATCTACTTCTATTCTTCTTTCGTCAGCGATATTACGCAAATCTTTAAAACATATATGCATGCAACCATTATATAATATCAAACATGAACATAAGCGGAATTATTGTAGAATATAATCCATTCCATAATGGTCATATCTACCATATTAATAAAACTAAAGAATTAACTAGTCCCGATTTACTTATTGCGATAACTAGTGGTAATTTTAATCAAAGAGGTGAAATCTCTATCATCAATAAGTTTGAAAAAACCAAAGGCGCTTTAAAACATGGCGTAGATTTAGTAGCAGAACTTCCCTATATCTATACTTTACAAAATGCTTCGGTATTTGGTTATAGAAGTGTAGAAATATTAAATAAGCTGCATATAAATAATTTGGTATTTGGTTCAGAAACAAATAATCTAGAAGAACTAAGGGATTTCGCTTCCTATAATATTCAAATAGATTATCTAAAAGAAATAATGGATCAAGGAAATTCTTTCCCAAAGGCTTATGGCTTATTAGCTGGTAATCTTTATCCAAATGATATCTTAGGCATAAGCTATCTAAGAGCCCTAGAAAACACTAATATCAAGCCCTATTTGATTCAAAGGACAAATAGTTATCATAGTGAAGAATTATCTTCTATTGCCAGCGCAAAAGCTATTAGACTTGCCATTAAAGAAAACAAAGATTATTCTTTAGCTACACCTTTAATAATTAAAGAACCATTGTTTAATGATGACTTGTATCCATATCTTCAAAGACTATTACTAACAATGGATCCAAAACAATTAAGTAATATCTTTTTAGTAAGTGAAGGCATTGAAAACCTACTTATAAGTAATGCCTATAAATACGATAATTATGATGAGTTTGTAAATGCCTGTGTTTCAAGAAGATATACTAAAGCAAGAATACAAAGAATATTAATGAACATTATTAATCAAGTGAGTAAGGAAGAAGTAAAAAATCTAGAACCACTTAATTATATAAGAGTACTAGGATTTAATAATAAGGGAAGACAATACTTAAAGACATTAAGAAAAGAAAAGGCCAATATTGTGACACAATTTAAAAATATTCCTGAATCTTATAAACAAATAGAATGGAAAGTAGCTAATATGTATGCTAGTTTTACTAGCGATAGACAAGGTTATATCAAACAAGAACTAAAAGGGCCAATCATTATAGATTGACCCTTTTAAATTAAGAAAGTTTTAGATAGTACTTTAGCATCAATAATTCAACGCCCATTCCCGAAAATATAATTATTGAAGCAGGTATCATAACACTCATAAAGAATTTAAAGACAACACTTGGAACAATAAATGCAAGCACCGCCAAGATTAAAATAATAGCAAAACATCTTTTATAAGCAATTTTAAGAGATATGTAGTTGTGTTTCCATTTATCGATATCGCCTTTTGTCCAAGACAAATAATTAATAATAACCACAATTATATCTAGAAAAACAAAGGAGACTAATTGCCAAACTATTGTGCTCATATCAATATATTGTCCATATGGAAAAGAGGTTTTCCAATATTTATAAATTAGAAACGAAACAGCTAATATCGTTAGTACAACGGTTAACATCGTGATAATTATTTTTTTATTGTCTTTCATATAAATTTGTTCCTTATTAAAATAGAGGCTTTAAAAACAGCCTCTATATTCTTTATTTAATCTTATCTAATTGCCAAATGTCATTTACATAATCGTTAATAGTTCTATCACTCGAGAAGAAACTTGAATTAGCGATATTGCATAGACACATTCTAGCCCATTTATTCTTATCAAGATACAAACCATAAATCTTATCATGAGCTTGCTTATATGATTCAAAATCAGCAAGAATCATGTATTCATCATTTCTTAGTAAGAATTCATTAGCAATATCTGTAAACGCATTTTTATCTTCATCGAATGTACCATCAGTTAATGAATCAATAACACGTTTAAGTTCTGCATTATTTTGATAGTAATCATATGGATGATAATCAGCCTTTTTCGCAACAACTTCTTCTTCATTCATACCGAATATTACGATATTGTCATCGCCAACTAGGCCTCTAATTTCAACATTAGCGCCATCCATTGTACCAAGGGTAACAGCACCATTCATCATAAATTTCATGTTACCAGTACCAGAAGCTTCTTTACCAGCTGTTGAAATTTGTTCAGAAACATCGGCTGCAGGCATTAGCTTTTCAGCAATTGTTACACGATAGTTAGGGATAAATACTACCTTAATAAACTTAGAAGCAAGTGGATCATTGTCAATAGTCTTACCAACACAATTGATTAATCTAATAACATCCTTAGCGAAATAATAAGTACCAGCTGCCTTAGCACCAAAGATGAATGTAGTCTTTGGCATATTGAAATCTGGCTCGCTATGAATTCTATGATATAAAGAAATTACATACATGATATTAAGTAATTGTCTTTTATATGCATGTAATCTTTTAGCTTGTACATCATAGATACTATTTGGATCAATTTCAATACCATATAGTTTATTTAAGTAATTAGCTAATTCTACTTTTTTACCCTTCTTAACATTTAAGAATTCTTCTTGTAGTTTAGCGTCATCAACATACTTATTTAATTCAGCAAGCTTGTTGAAATCTTTTCTAATATCAACATTAGTATATTTCTTAATTAGACTTACTAGTTCTCTATTTGAATAAAGAAGCCATCTTCTTTGAGTGATACCATTTGTCTTATTGTTGAACATTTCAGGATAAATCTCATAGAAATTCTTGAAAGTATCTTTGATTAAGATATCACTATGAATCTTAGCAACACCATTGATTGAGAAAGAACCAACAATTGATAAGTTAGCCATCTTAACACTACCATTAGAAATAATTCTTACTGAATTAATGAAGTTATCGTCTTTTCCTAATTGTCTTAGGCTATTAACGAAACGATTATCAATTTCTTCAATAATTAGATAAACTCTAGGAAGAAGTGTTTGAATATAGTTAATTGGCCACTTTTCAAGAGCTTCTTGTAAAACAGTATGATTTGTATAAGCGAAAGTATGCTTAACAATTTCAAATGCCTTGTCCCAAGAATAGCCATAGCTATCCATTAATATTCTCATAAGTTCAGGAATAGCTAGTGCAGGATGAGTATCATTTAATTGAATAACAACCTTATCAGCGAAATTATCTAAATTAGGATTATTCTTTAAATGTTCTCTAATGATTGTTTGTAAACCAGCTGAAACAAAGAAATATTCTTGTTTAATACGAGTTAGCTTACCCTCTTCTGTATAATCTTCAGGATATAGATTTAAACAAATCTTTTCTACATCTTGTAAATACTCAGGATAAGCCATATGGCTTGGAAGATTGTCAGAAGGTTCAGCCGACCACATTCTTAAAGTGTTAGTAGTAAAAGTATCTGCGCCAACAATTGGCATATCATATGGCACAGCTAGCACTTCTTCATAATTAACATGATTAAAGCCTAAATCACCTTTTTCATCTCTATATACTTCTATGTTTCCATAGAATCTTACAGAAACACCCTTTTCTGCTTTTCTAATTTCCCAAGGGTAGCCATATCTTAACCATTGATCTGGTACTTCAACTTGTTTATTATCAATAATTAATTGTTTAAATAAACCATTACGATATCTAATTGTATTACCATTACCGGCATAATTTAAGCTAGCTAAAGAATCTAGGAAACAAGCGGCAAGTCTACCTAAACCACCATTACCAAGACCTGCATCAGCTTCACAATCTTCAATTTCATTGATATCAATGCCAAGTTCTTCTAGAGCTTGCTTAGTCATATCATATAAGCCAAGAGACATTAGGTTATTGCTTAACATTCTTCCCATCAAGAATTCTAGTGAGAAATAATATAAAGTCTTATCTTGATCTTTTTTAACACTTTCTCTAGTCTTTTTCCAGTTAGCCATCGCATGAGCCATGACAAGAGAACCTAATGCAGCATATTGTTCATAAACAGTAGATTCCTTAACTGATTTTCCAAACTTAACTTCTAAAAATTTAACATAAGCACCTTTAAGGTTTTCTTTGTTTTCAAACATCTTAGAAATTTCAAAATCAAAATTATCCATAAATACCTATATTTACTCCTTTTTCATTTAACCGTAACTATTATATCAATAACCCTATCTAATTC
>CAVEWG010000150.1:0-4122 GCA_963619285.1 Oscillospiraceae bacterium
ACTTAACTCATTAGAGTTATTGAGTAGGAAACTTTTTATGCTTTAGCATAGGAGTGGTTCATTGAACATCAAGTTTGCAGCCATGGTTTTTAAATATTACGGATTCCTCTAAATTTTTACAAAAGATATAGAGAAACCACATTCAAGTTTGTTATAAGTATCTTTTCTTTCTTCATATATTTCAATATCTTTTATTAGCATTAATTAAAAAGTCAAAAGAACGCAAAGTAATTTTGCTCAAAAGTGTCCAAAGAACGCAAAGTAATGAATTAGATTTCCATGTAAAAAGGACTGTTTCCAGTCCTTTTCATATTTACAATATACTAGCAGTTACAATTAATTAATAATTATTGTAAAGTTACAGCTTCAATCTTGCTAGAAGCGAATTCGAATGGCCATACAGTCTTCCATTCTTCATTTTGAACTTGAGCGATAGCTACAGAAGCATAAGTGTTATCTCTATAGTGCTTTTCACCACCGATTTCATATTCACTAGCAAATTCGATTCTAGAATAAGGAAGAACGATCTTTCTACCGCCTTCAAATTCACCATCGATTACAAGTGTAGATAAAGCATTCTTGATAGCTTCGCCATCAGTAGAACCAGCAGCTTCAATAGCAGCCTTGAATAACCATACTACTGTATAAGATTCAGCAGAGTGGCCATTCATGTTTACACCATACTTTTCTAAGAATTCAGCGTTGATTTCAGAACCATTTGTTAAATCTGAGTTAAATTCAACAACAGAAGCAACGCCATTAGCTGCAGAACCTAAGTTAGGAATAAATGAAGCATCAGTGAAACCATTAGCCTTAGCAACGATCATCTTTGGAGTATAGTTTTGTTCCTTTAAAGTTTGAATGAATAAAGTAGCATCGCCAATGTATGAGTCACAAAGGATTGCATCTGGATTAGCTTGTTTTAAAGCTAAAACTTGAGAAGATAAGTCAGTAGCATTTGAGCTATAGTCAACTTCTGTAACAACTTCTAGTCCATATTCAGGAGCAAATAATTCAACACATCTGATTAATTCTTGACCAATAGCAGCTCTATCTGTGAAGATAGCAACAGTCTTGATTTCTTCACCAGTTTGTTCCTTAGAATCAACTAGATACTTTAACATATCTTCAACATATACAGAGTTTAGAGGGCAAAGACGGAAGAAATAATCATAGTCCTTGTGATCTTCATCTGATAATCTATCAAGAGTTGAAATTGCAGTAATCATTGGAATGCCATATTGTTGACAAACTTGAGCAACAACTTCAGTAACAACTGACATATGGCAACCCATCATAACATTTACATGTTCTTGAGTAATTAAACGTTCAGCTTCAGACTTACCAGTAGCAGCATCACCAGCATGGTCACCTCTTACTACTTCAAGCATCTTGCCATTAACACCACCCTTAGCATTGATTTCTTCAACAGCGAAGTCAATACCACGAAGGATGTTTTCACCAATTGCAGCATTACCACCACTCATGGCATAAATTGTACCGATTTTGATTGTTTCTGCATCATCAGTACTAGAGTCGCTACTATCAGAATTTGAATCACTTGATGAACAACCAACTAATCCAAATACCATGAATAAAGCAACTAAGATTGTTAAGATTTTTTTCATGTTCTCCCCTTTTGTACATTTGTACAATATAAAATTTGATTTATTAATTTAAAAACTATTAACTGCCAAAATAGCTTTAAATTACAATTAGATGCCAAGATAAGCTTTCTTGACGTGTTCGTTTGCAGACAATTCTGCACTAGTTCCTTCTAGTGCTACCTTACCATTTTCGATAACATAGCCCCTATCAGCAGTAGCTAAAGCCTTTGTAATATCTTGTTCTACTAAAAGAACTGATATGCCACTTTCTTTAACCAATGTTTTAGAAACTTCCAAGATATCATCAACAATATTTGGAGCTAAACCCAATGATGGCTCATCCAAAATCAATAATTTTGGGCAACCAATCAAAGCTCTAGCAACAGCTACCATCTGTTGCTCACCACCTGATAAAGTACCAGCTGCTTGCTTACTTCTTTCCTTTAGCTTAGGAAACCACTTGTAACACTTCTCTAAGTTCTCATCGAAATGTTCCTTAGTATAAGCATTAAAAGCACCAAGCTCTAGATTTTCTAAAACAGTCATATTAGTGAAAAGTTGTCTACCTTCTGGTACTTGAACAATTCCAGCATCAAGTGTTGCTCTAGTTGGCTTTTTAGCATAATCTTCACCATTGAAAATTACTTTGCCAGAACTTGGCTTTAACATGCCAGTAATAGCTCTTACCATTGTTGTTTTACCTGCACCATTTGATCCAAGTATGGCAACAACCTCACCATCATTAATTTCAAAATTGATATCCCATAAGATATTTACGGCACCATAGCCAGCATTAAGACCTTCAACTTTAAGCATCTTTATTCTCCTTCTTAGTACCTAAATATACTTCCATAACTACAGGATCATTCATAACTTCTTCAGGTGTTCCTTCGGCAATCTTTTCACCATGGTGTAATACGATTACCTTTTCACATAGGCTTACTACAGCCTTCATGATGTGTTCAATTAATAGAATTGTTACACCTGACTCATTAATCTTACGAATAAGGGCAATTGCCTCTTCAGTTTCTGTTGGATTTAATCCAGCCATATTTTCATCTAAGAATAATACTTCAGGCTTTGTCGCAAGAGCTCTTGCCATCTCTAGACGCTTTTGGTCAGGAGTGCCCATGTCCTTAGATAAAACATGTCTTTTTTCATATAGACCAGTGAACTTAAGAACTTCCATAGCTCTTTCAGTGGCCTCTTCTTTATTTTTAGCAGCAGCATGTCCAAAATATGATGCAGCTATAACATTATCCAAAACGCTTAAATTCTTTAAAGGCTTCATGATTTGGAAAGTTCTAGCGATCTTCATATTTGTATATTCATATGCCTTTTTATCAGTGATATCTTCACCATTATAGTAAATCTTGCCCTCAGTTGGTGGATAATAACCACAAATCATATTAAATGTAGTTGACTTACCAGCACCATTTGGACCAATCATACCAGTAATAGATCCCTTTTCAACAGAGAAAGAAACATCATGAACAGCAGTAAGACCCTTAAAACGCTTAGTAATACCACAAACTTCAATAATTGGTTTATCTGCCATAATTAAGCCCCTTTCTCATTCTTTAAAGCTTCATATTCTTCAAGAACTTCAACAGAAGGTTTCTTCAAGATTTTATCTTCAATAAACTTTTTAAACTTAGAACTATGATACCAGCCCAAGATTCCTGAAGGTCTAAAACGAATAACCACAAGAAGTACAACAGCATACATTAACATATTGATGCCTGGAAGTACACTTGCATAATTAGCTCTTAATACTTCAGATAATGGAATCATGATAAGGCCACCAATGATTGGACCTTCAATATAAGCAGCACCACCAACAACTGCAGGAAGTACAATTTCAGTTGACTTAGATAAAATCATAATATCTGGGTCAATGTATCTAACATAACTTACATAGAAGAAACCAACAAAGCCAGTAACTAAAGCCGAAATTACAACAGCAATTATCTTATATTTAGTAGGATTAATACCAATAGCAGCTGCAGCATCTTCATCTTCTCTTATTGTTCTTAGTGCAAAACCAATCTTGGTATTACCGATGCGTTTCATAATCATATAAACCACAATAAGCATTAATAAACCAAAATAGTAATATGGAACCTTAGAAGTAAATCTAAATTGAGCTAATGAATCTTTACCAAATGGAAGACCCACACCACTTGCTCTACCAAAGAACTCAGAGTTAATAATAAATTGTCTAATTGACTCTGCAAAGGCAATTGAAACAAGAGTGAAGTAAGGACCCTTTAACATAAAGCAAGGATAGAATACCACACCAGCAACAACACCAACTACCGCCATATCAATTAACACAGCAAGCCAAGGTGAAATACCAAGTTTATTAACTGCGATACAACAAATATAAGCACCAAGACCCATATAAGCAGCCAAACCCAAAGAGTTTTGACCTGTAATACCACCCAAGATATTCCAAGCAAGTGATAAAGTAGACATATAGAAGGTTAATACAAAGATATTAATTACATATGGT
>CAVEWG010000151.1:0-4033 GCA_963619285.1 Oscillospiraceae bacterium
ATTAATATCACCACTTTGAGTTATTACAGTTGGGAATGGGTAATTCTTTCCAGTTAAAGAAGAATCTCCCGCATTAAATGAATACTTGCCATCTACGGCTTGTCCATTTTCACTATCGGTTACTTTATTCCATGAAGCACCTAATTTAGAAACCATAGAATCAGTACCTGTTAAAGCACTAAGTTGTTCATAAGTTTTTGATTCAAGTGTTGAAATACTTACTCTAGAATTATTACCGCTGCCAAAAATTTGATTCAAGTAAGTTACATCACCTGTAATCATACTATCCTTATAAGAATTAATTAGATTGTATGGAGTGTTATACCAATTACTAAAATAATATTTAGGCGCATTTATTTCAAAATCAGCACTGGTTGATAAATAGTAACAATTCTTAATAGTAGCAGACTAGTACCATAACTATATCTATCAGCAACCGAAGCAATCATTACAATACTTCTAATAGTTCCTTCATATGTTGGGAAAGACATATAAGTATAACAATTTTCAACCGTAGGATAGCCTTCTTTTAAATCACCATTACCAGTGAAATTTTGGTAATTCATCGCAAAACCACTACCAGCGATGCCGGCTAAGAAAATATTTGTACTTTCGTTATAGCCAACTTTAGATTGACTGTTTACCGATACTTGATTTTCATAATTAGTAGAATAAGGATAACTTGTATTATATGTTTCGTTTAATACATTACCAACTACTGTTACGCTGCCATCGCTATTAGTAATAGTGTTTTGTTCAACCTTTATAGAACCGCCAGAATAAGAGTTAGTAACCTTATATTGAACAGCACCAGAGATACCGCCGACGCGAATAAAGTTGCCCCATCTAGCGAAAGTGAAGTTATCATCTGTTGCTCTATGGACGCATTTAATAATGATATCTACGACAGCTGAACACTTATCAATACTGATGTTTGAAACTCCTACCAAACCACCAATATTAGCTTCACCTAGGCCTAACCTATTTCTACTATTATCGATAATTTGATAACCGGCAACAGTACAGTTTTCAATATTTAATGTATGGTCACTATTGTTGTAGTCATAGGCAATTCCACATAAGCCACCTATTGCGTATGCACCCATAGGATCAGTGTTATATGTTTCTCTTTGAATTGTTGCACCCTTTGTGCTATATAGAATTATATTTTCAAGTTTAGCACCAGCTGTTACGCCAAATAAGCCAACAGTATAGCTCTTAGATTTGATGCTTAATTCTTGTATCTTATAGCTTTGGCCATCGAATAAAGAACCAAACCAAGCATATAAAGTCGCATTATATGATTTTTCGCTACTTGTTGAAGTATTTTGTCCTGCAATTGGTGTGAAGTTATCAATACTGTCTGCATTAATATCATGAGACATCTTGTAATTTAAATTGGCTCTATCATTATTTCCTGAATCACCTTTAGTTTGGGTACCAGTTCCAGTAATCTTTGTATACATTAAGAAATTAAACTTTGTATAGTTAGAGCTATCAACTAATTGATCAACGCTACTTGTCTTACTATTCCAATTGATGAATTGAAGTTGTTCTGCACTTCTAATTTCAAATGGATTATCACTTAGACCTGGTGTAGTATTTAGATATCTTGAACCATCTCCACTTATTGATGAATCTGTAGTTAATGAGAAAGCATTCGCAAAGAAAGGATTAACTTTGTATGTCAATGTTGTTCCTTTGTAAGTTATCTCCCAAGTACCATATGTACTCTCATTATTTAGATATAAATAAGAAGAATTAGAAGTATTAGAACTTGTAGTATATGGAAAGAATGACAATCCCTTAAATTGTTGTTCCAAATCTGCTTTAGCTGCTGTATTATAACTATCCTCGCTATAAGTTAAACCAGTCAGCTTATTATCAACATCAGTTCCATTCATTACATAATAGCCATAACCATATTCAGTAATTACACCACCATCATCATGAGATGTACATAATGTACTTTGGTATTGAATAGTTTTATTTAAAGAACCTAAATAAGTAATATGATAACCATCATTATTACCATTTTCTTCATGTTCCCAATAGAACAAACCAAAATTGCCCATTACAGGATAAGTTTGCCACTCACCATAATGAATATAATTATCATTATTATCTTTAACTACTGCTTTGAAAGGATAATCTTTATTTGTAGCATCTAAGCCCAATGTTAAACCATTATATAAAGATGTAGTTGCTTTATTGCTACTTAAATTTTGTAAATCAGTATAAAGAATACCAGTTCCACTAGACTTAGAAGAATCACCATTATAAGAATATAAACCATCGATATATTGGAAAGAACCATAAGATAAGTAATAGCAATTCCTAGCGCTTCCACCATTACTGTTAGGTGCAAATGAATATGAATTAGAGCCAGTTCCTGATGATACTAAAGCAGTAGCACAATATGAATCCGATATACTGCCTGAATTAAATCCAGCAAAACCTGCAATACTTGTATTACCTTCAGTGGCGGTTGAATTAATCATATTAATACCGTATGAATTATTAACAACACCAGAATTATAGCCAACAAAGCCGCCTGCATAACAAGTTGCAGAGTTCATAACTAAAGTTAGCTTTGGACTATCAGCACTAGAATTATTAATTGTCCCTGAATTATAGCCAACTAGTCCTCCAATAAAGATTTCTGAATTACGATAACCATAAATAGTAGAATCAGGACCGGATAAATAATAACCAGCTACAGCACTATTAGAAATAGAGCCGCTATTAAAGCCAGCAAGAATACCATAGTAAATAGATGTATTAGCACCAGCTACTTTGCTTGTAGAAACTTTATATGTGTGACCAGTTGTAGAATATTGAGTCGCAATAACAACGTTCTTAATAGTTCCACTGTTATAACCAAACATACCAACATAAAATCCATCAGTTTCAAAGCTTACATTATTAATAACATAGCAGCCACCATCATAAGTATTATTAAATGAGCTATCTTTACTAGTGCCTATTGGACCTTGACTATTGATTATATAAGTAGATCTCTTATTGGTAGAAAAATACGTAGACCAGTCATAACTTGCATAGTCCATGTTTCTTTCTTGCTTATAAGTAACACTAGTTAAAATATCACGATAACCACCATCATAATATAAAGATAAATTATATAAATGACGAGGCGATCTAATAGAAATAGCAGTAGGCTTACTAGAAGGTGTTTCATCAGATTCAACAACCGTTCTAGCGAAATGAGGATTATAGTAATAAGTCTTAGATTCACTTCCACTATCACTTATCTTAATACCAACCTTACTATAGTAATCACTTATTGCACTAGTTGGATTAACTGTTTCCTTATTTAAAGGATAAATATAATAAGTCTTACCATTTTTAACAACCTCAAAACATGTAGAATCCTTACTATATTCTGTTTCATTTATATAGAAATTAGAAGTAGGCTTACTGTCAAAAGCCACACCATAGCCATCACCTATAATAGTTCCACTACTGTTTAAAGAAATATCAACACCTGCTCCATCAAAGCCATATGTTCCATCGAGATATGCTTCATAGTAAACTAAAGAACCCGAAATAAAGTTAGTACTCCAGTCACCATAATGATCAATTCCTTTTAATTTATGATAATTATATGAAGTTAAAGAAGTGCCCATTAGCTTATAAGCATTAGTATTTCCGGCAACACTAAAAGCATCACCCAAATTACTAGAAGTACTATAAATACCATTACCAACTACATGGCCACTATATTCAACTTTATAGTATAAATTAGAATAACTACTAGCTTTATTAACTGTAGAATAATGTGTACTCTTATCCGATTCAATAGTACCAGTAGACAAGCCATACATGCCATTAGCACCACTTCTACTATTATCTATAGCGCCAAAGGCCATAATAGTATAAGAATTAGTAATGCTATTAATATCACCCGCAACAATACCGGCACTAATAGCGCCAACGTTATTTGCATCAATGCCAATAAATCCAGCAGTATAACAATTAGAAATATTAATATTAGAATTACTTGTATTTCCAA
>CAVEWG010000152.1:0-4003 GCA_963619285.1 Oscillospiraceae bacterium
CTTCTAACCAAGGCTTTTCTAAGTAGCTTTATATAATTACTCGCTCTACATCCTCCACCTGATTGTGAAATTATAAGTGCTGTATGGTCTAAATCATATTTGCCAGATTCTAGGGCTTCTAAAAATTGACCAATGACGATTAAAGCAGGATAACAAGTATCATTATGCACATACTTTAAACCAAGTTGAGTTACATCACTGCTACCTGAGCCCAATAACTCTACTTTATGATAGCCTTCAGATTCCATGGAACTCTTAATTAATTTAAAATGAGTTTCACACATATTAGGAACAAGTACTGTATAATCCTTTAACATGTCTTTTGTAAAATTGGGAGTCAAATATTCCATTACTTGTCCTCCTTTCTTTCTTCAATAGCCGCTAACAAGCTTCTAAGACGAATATTAACAGTTCCTAAATTTGATATTTCATCAATCTTTAATTGTGTATATAACTTATTATGGCCATTTAATATTTCTCTTGTTTCATCACTTGTAATAGCGTCAAGGCCGCATCCAAAAGAAACAAGTTGAACAAGGTCAACATCTTCATCACTACATACGTAATTAGCTGATGCGTATAGTCTAGAGTGATATGACCATTGGTTTAAAACTTGTGTCTTAATCTTTTGATGGTGATGTCTTAAACTATCTTCGCTAACTACCGCGCAACCTAACTTACAAATTAATTTATCAATGCCATGGTTTACTTCTGGGTCAACATGATAAGGCCTACCAGCTAAACAGATGACATGTTTGCCTTTCTTTTTAGCTTCGATAAGTACTTCATCACCTTTATTGGCCAAAAGTTCCATATGGTCATCATATTCTTTATAAGCTAACTCTATAGCGTTTTTAATATTGTCAACTTTTAATTCAGGGAAATGTTTTCTCAATATAACAGGATATCTTTTGATAAATTCATCACGATTTGAAATATCAACAAAGTCTCTAATAAATTTGCCATCTAATTCGCTTATATTATCTTCAAGAACTTCAGGATAGTAAGCCACAACTGGACAATTATAATGATTGTCGCCTAGACTTTCATCCATGTTATATGAAAGGCAAGGATAATAAATATAATCAATATCTTGTTTTAATAGTTCAATTATTGCCCCATGGCTAAGTTTAGCTGGATAGCATGCTGTATCACTTGGAATACTAGCTTGTCCTTGTTGATATATTTGTCGATTAGAAAAAGATGAAGTAACTACCTTAAAGTTTAAGCTTCTAAATAACTTATGCCAAAAAGGTAATAGTTCATACATATTCAATACTAAAGGAATGCCGATAGTATATTTGCCATCGCCTGTATCATTCATGTATTCTTTTAATAAATCTAATTTATAAGCGTACAAGTTCAAATCATCGCTACTATCTTTACCAGTAATAGGCTTATCGCATCTATTTCCCGATATATAGCGTTTTTTATCTGCAAATATATTCACGGTCAATTGACAATGGTTTCCACATCCTTGGCACTTAAAAGAATTAACTTCATGTTTAAAGTTTTCAAGTTCTTCTAAAGAAATAATGCTGCTTTTGCCTTTACTACGTTTTTTGCCATATAAAGCTGCACCATATGCACCCATTAAGCCAGCAATATTTGGTCTTATTACTTCAGTACCCATTTCTTTTTCAAAAGCACGTAAAACGAGTTCATTATAGAAGGTACCACCTTGAACTACAATCTTACTTCCAAGTTCTTTTGCGCTAGAACATCTTATTACCTTATATAAAGCGTTTTTAACAACCGATATCGCAAGGCCTGCACTTATATCTTCAATAGAAGCGCCATCTTTTTGTGCTTGCTTAACCGAAGAATTCATAAAAACAGTACATCTACTGCCTAAATCAACTGGATGCTTTGCGTATAGCCCAAGCTTTGCGAAGCTTTTTACATCGCTGCCTAAAGCAGAAGCAAATGTTTGAAGAAAAGATCCACATCCTGATGAACATGCTTCATTTAAGAAAATATTAGAAATAGCACCATTTTCAATCTTGAAACATTTCATATCTTGACCACCAATATCGATAATAAAATCAACATCAGGAAGGAAATGTTTTGCGGCTGTAAAATGAGCTACTGTTTCCACAACACCAAAATCACCATGGAAAGCATTCTTGATTAAGTCTTCTCCATAACCAGTACTAGTTAAACTACAAATATGAATATTTGGATGTTTCTTATATAGTTCAATTAATTGTTCTTTGATTAAATTAACAGGACTGCCATCATTTGGTCTATACCATGTATATAGAAGATTTTCATCATCATCTACAACAACCATCTTAATAGTGGTAGAGCCACTATCTATGCCAATATGGACATTGCCCTTATAATTTTCAAAAGACAATTGTTTAACAGTGGCTAAATCATGTCTTTGTTTAAATTCTTGATATTCTTTTTCATCTTTAAATAAAGGATCTAGGCTACGATATGAAGCAATACTAGAATATTTATGTAACCTATTAATCACTTCATTTAAATCATATTCATTTTCGCTATAATAAGCAGCACCAAGTGCTACATATAATAAAGAGTTTTCAGGACATTTTCCTTTACATTCTAATGTCTTATCAAATAGATTTCTTAAACAACTAGAAAATGTTAAAGGACCACCTAAATATAGAATATTACCTTTAATCGGTCTTCCTTGTGCTAAACCGGCAATAGTTTGATTTACTACTGCTTGATAAATACTAGCAGCTATATCGCTATGTTTTGCGCCTTGGTTAATTAATGGTTGAACATCACTCTTAGCAAATACCCCACACCTTGATGCGATAGTATATAATCTTTCAGCCTTTAGAGCTTCCTTATTCATTTGATCGGCGTCCATCTTTAATAAAGTGGCCATTTGGTCAATAAAAGCACCTGTGCCACCAGCACATGAACCATTCATTCTTACTTCTATGCCACCTGTTAAAAACAAAATCTTAGCATCTTCGCCACCAAGTTCAATAACTACATCGCTTTCAGGACTTAGCGTTTTACACGCAAGACGAGTAGCGTATACTTCTTGAATAAAGTTTACACCTGTACTATCAGCTAAGCCCATACCCGCAGATCCACTTATTGATAGCGCTACTTTTTCGCCTTTGCAAATATTTTTATTTAAATAATCTAATAATTCTTCGCTTTTTTCTAATATATGACTTAAATGCCTATTATAGCTAGAATATATAATCTCGTTTGATTCATCTAACACAACACACTTGATTGTTGTTGAACCAATATCTAATCCTATCTTTTTTGTCATGAAAATATTATAAATTAAATTTTAAAAAAACTTGTAAGAAAAGACTGCTAATATGTTTGATAGGTTATAATGTAGATGTGATGTGATTAGGGACATCGCAAATTAAAAGTCAGCTATAAGCATTTGTCATATCTTAAGCAGCTGACTTTTTATTATTCATCTAAAATGATATTTGCCCTTTCCATATCCTTGTACAGGTTCGATAATATCATTATCTAGCATAAGTTTTATAAGCTAGGAAGTTCTAGTTGATTTTAGCCCAATAGCTTGTTCTATATCTGATCTTCCAAATATCTTATTTAAGCCATAGCAGTCATAAAGTTTTATAACGTAGTCAACAGTCTTTGATGATTTTTTTCTTTTATATTAGCTAATATGGTTCTAATGTTCACTTTTTATCACGAATGTCCGCTTTTTGTGTTTCAATGTTCGCTTTTTTATCACCAATGTTCGCTTTTTTGATGTTTGAGAATTGTCCGCTAATATGCATAGAGCGATTATGCAGTTCGTTATTTTCATTTAAAAGTAAATTTCTCAAAAACAATTCAAGATACTCTGTTGTTTCATGTATTCCATTATTTAGGTCATTATAATTAGCTCTTACTAAAGCGTTTCTAAAATACCAAGCATTTTTCGCAAAGATATCATTTGTTGTGTCAAATCCTAAAGTTCTTAAATATTTAGTCAATCACCAATCACCTAAAGGTAATTGGCTTGTAACTATCCAGTAGTGCTAAC
>CAVEWG010000153.1:0-3970 GCA_963619285.1 Oscillospiraceae bacterium
GTAGAACCAGCAATCAACTATAATTCTGCACTTTATTTATCGTTATCTTTACTAGAGCATGCGAATAATCACAGTCTTCAATAGTATAATATAGACATGTCAAAATTAACGGTTGTTGTAGCGATATATAATGTAGAAAAATATTTAAATAAGTGTTTAGATTCTTTAGCTAATCAAACTAGTAACGATTATGAAGTATGGTGTATTAATGATGGCTCAACTGATAATAGTAGAGATATTATTGTTTCTTATTTAGATAATCCTAAATTTAAACTATTTGATAAGAAAAATGGTGGTTTATCCGATGCCAGAAATTATGGTTTAGAAAGATGTAGCAGTCCATATATCTCATTTGTAGATGGTGATGATTTTGTGTCTAATGATTATGTAAAAACTATCATAGAACAAATGGATAAAGGCGTTGATATGTTTGTCTTTAACTATAATCAATATTATTTAGCTGATAATAGATGTGAAAAGAATACCATCAATATCAATAGTGGTGTATATAATCTTGTGGATAAGAAAGAACTATTAGCTTATACACCTAATGCAGCTTGGAATAAAGCGTATAAGACAACCTTATTTAAAGATAATGATATTATTTATCCATATGGTTACCGTCATCAAGATTTAGGTACTACTCCTAAATTATTATTGAAGGCTAAAAGCGTTAGTTATACCAACGATTATTTGTATAACTATCTAATTGATAGGCCAAATAATATTACGGCTCAAATTGATTCTAAAATATATCATATTGTCGATATGGCAAAAGAAGTTATGGACTATTACATCAAAGAAAATGTTTTTGACGAGTATGTGGATGAATTTGAATACTTAGTTAAAAGAAACTTTATCCAATCACTTCGTAAGAGTATGAAACTGAAGGATAAGAAATTTGTCTTAAAGTTTATTGATGATGTATTTGGTGTAGAAAATAAGTATTTTAAAAATAGTAAACATACATATAAAATCGCTGAAGAAAAAGGCGATGATGTATATTTATCTAGATTTAAATGTAAGATGTATTATTTGTTAAGAGGTGGAAAATGAGTTTCTCTACATTGAGTTTTATATACATCTTTTTACCAATAAGCAGTCTTATTTTTTATGTTGTAAATAAATTTTTTAAGACAAAAGTCAACCTATATCTATTAGTAGTTAGCATAGTCTTTTATTTATGGAACGACTTAAAAGTAGGCGTATATTTTGTAATCGCTTGTTCAATTGTTTACTTATTAGGAACTTTAATATCTGAACATAAAAATAAAAAATCATTGTTTGTTTGTGTCTTATTTCTGGTGTTGATATTACTGATTTATAAGTACCTTGATATTGGCGTTAGAATTATAAATAAAGTTTTAAGTAAAGAATTAGATGTATTATATCTTAGTATGCCACTTGGCCTATCATTTGCGATTTTTGAGTCAATTTCTTATTTGGTTGATTTATATAATGGTGAGAAAAATGGAAATTATATTGATGTAATGCTGTTTTTAATGTTTTTTCCAAAAATTACACAAGGACCAATTGTTACTTGGAATAAATTTTCTCTTTTGTTAGATAAAAGAGAATCTAGTCTAGATAAAACGGTTGCCGGCATAGAAAGAATAATTATTGGATTAGCTAAAAAGGTGGTTATTGCGGATGTACTTGGAACGTTAGTTTATAGCATTGTTACAAGTTATATGAATGTTGATAGCATAACTCTTATTGGTGCAGCTTTATGCTATATGATAGAGATTTATTTTGATTTTTCCGGATATTCTGATATGGCGATTGGTATTTCAAAAATATTCGGTTTTGATTTTGACGAAAACTTTAATTACCCATATTTATCTAAGTCTATTGGTGAATTTTGGAATAGATGGCATATATCATTAGGCAATTTTTTTAAGCACTACATTTATATACCACTCGGTGGAAATAAAAAGCATGTTTATTTAAATTTATTTATAGTATTTTTCATTTCAGGAATATGGCATGGTAACGGTGTTGGCTATGTAATTTGGGGAATAATCATGGGATTGTGCGTGTGTTTGGAAAGATATATAAGAAATTTTAAGACGTATCAAAATATCCCAAAGATTATTAAATGGCTAGTTACAATGTTGATTGTTTATTTTTCATGGATTATCTTCATGACGCCAAGTTTTAGTGTTGCCCTAAATTATATTAAACTGATGTTTTCAAATATTTCAAGTGATGCCGTTCCATTTACTTATCAATATTATTTTGATAAAAGAATAGTATCTACATTATGCGTAGGTACCTTCTTTTCTTTATTTAACATAAGGATTGAAAATGAACTATTAAAATACTTGCTTTTAATTGCGTTGTTTATAATATCGATTATTTACATGGTTAATTCATCGTATAGCCCATTTTTGTATTTTAGATTTTGATATGAAAAAGATTAAATATATTTTTATAGTTTTTATAGTTCTAGTTATCATAATTCCACTTATGTTTTTTAATCATGAAAAAGAAGTGGAATCTTCTATAGATAATCGTATGCTTACAATACTCGATGTTATTAATGCGGAAAATGTTGAAAATTACATAAGTGATCGTATTGGTTTTAGAGAAGAAATGATCAATGCATATAATGCGGTCAATAAGGGTTTATTCAATATAATAAGTGGCGCTGATTTGATGATTGGTTCTAATGACGAAGATATTTATCCAAAGATTAGTAGCATAGGTGAATACAATTATTATCATGAAATGTTTTTAGATTCGGTAAAAAGGATTCAAGATTATTGCGAAGCTAGAAATATCGAATTTTACTTTATGTTAGAACCGTCAAAGACTTCAATTATAAAAGACAGTCTACCTATTGGTCTAAACTACAATACAGACTGGATAGATGAATTTGTGCTTAAGGCAAATGAAAAGGGTATTAATTTTGTAGATAATTATACATACTTCAATTCTATTAAGGATGATGTAATTTTATATAACAAAGTTTATGATACATACCATTGGAATGATACAGGAGCATTTTATGGTATAAACAATTTACTAAGTACGATGGGTTTAGAAGAAAATAAACTATCTGATTATGAGATCATTCAAAAACAATATGGTGAAAATGGAACCAAAATTAATGACACGGTTTATGAATTGATTCCAAAGAAAGAATCTAGAAATTTAAGTGAAAAATATGTGGACGGTTTGCTTATGGAAGATGACTTCAAGGAATTCCGTTATTATGAAAATGATAATGCCGGCTCTAGCTTATTATCATTTCAAGGAAGTTATTTCATGACGGAAGATAGAACTAGTAAATTCTTGGCTAATAATTTTTCTAAAACAGTAGGCATTCATAATTACCAAAATATATTTAATATAAACTATTATTTAAATATTTATAGACCTGATATTGTTGTTTTTGAAGTAGCGGACTATACCTTCGCGGAATATTATTTTGCGCAATATTATATGGAAACAATGTCATTGCCACCTACATTAGATAGTTTGATTGGATTTAAAGAAAATAAAAGTAATAGAGCGATTAAATATATAACCGAAGTGAATGGTGAGTACTTAACTTATATTTTTTCTAATGCAGGCAACAAATACACATATGGCTTTTTATGTATTGATGGCTTGATTTATGATTTAAGGAAATACGATAACGAGAATATGGCGTTAACAATATTAAAGAATGATGATTTTGATATTGAAGATGTGACAATCAAATATGTTGATATAGATAGCAATTCAATAGATATTTATGGTCTGAAATAAATAATTTTATAGATGTTAAAATTGTAGTGTTAGTAAGTTGGTGTAGTTAAGATGAAAGATAAAGTAAGTATAGTTGTACCAGTATACAACGTAGAAAAATATATAAGAAAATGCTTAGATTCATTAGTTAAACAAGACTATGATAACTATGATGTTTTAGTAGTAAATGATGGATCACCATATAATGAACAAGTAATTATTGATGAATATGTGA
>CAVEWG010000154.1:0-3967 GCA_963619285.1 Oscillospiraceae bacterium
GAACTACATCCCTTAACACAAAAAGTGTTTATTTTGGCACTTATTTAAAGGATATTTCAGGCCAATACACGTTCCAATCATATTATTATTTTCTTTCTTGTTTTATATTTATTGTTCGCAAAGCATTATCTTTGGTGATGGACACTAATAATTTCGCGATTATGATATGGGTTTTTCAAATACTTTATGATTATTTCTTGTTTTCACTTATCTATAATATTCTTTCAAAGATTGCGCCAAAAAAGTATTTTCTTTGGATATTAATTATATTTATATATTTATTCTTTTATGGAAAGATATATTTTAATAATGTCTTTGGATTTTATGGCAACACGTATCGCACAGTTGCGATTACTTATGCCATCATGACTATATATGATATTTTTAAAAAATGCGATAAAAATAATTGGATTATATTTGGAATTTGTATATATGCTGCTTGTGCTTTTTCATCAAGCGGCGTATTCACTAGTGTTTTCTTGTTGTTTGGCATGTATTTTGTGCTTGTTGAAAAAATAGATGACTTGTTTAAATATTACTCGCTGATACTTTTTATGCCATTGATTGATTTGCTTTGTGTTTTAAAACCTGATAAAGCATATATTATGATAGCTACTTCACTTTTGTTGTGCTTGTTTTTGTGGGTTTTTAACGATAGATTGGTCAAACTGTCAAGAATGAAATATACAAGAATTATTCTTGTTGTTCTTTCTTTTTTAACGATGTTTATTTTGTCTTACAGAGTTACACATAATCTATTTGATTTCAGTGCTTTTTCTAGCGGAAGTGAAATTTATGATATGACGATTAGCTTCTTTAAAGACTATTTAATGTTTGGCTATAATGAGAAAATTTATAGATACATTTTTTGGTTTATATTTGCTTTCGCCATAATTTTTGAGAATAAGAACAAGTTGGTTCAAATATATTTATTACTGTTTTTAGTTATATTTAATCCATTTTGTTGTAGTTTTTTAAATAGTATCAATGTTGTTTATTATAGATCTCACGAATTATTGTTTAACCCCTTTAGCTTTATCTTGTTTATTAATTTATTCTTTGAAAAAATTAATAATAAATATGTTTATTATGGCTGTACTGCTGTTTTGTTGTGCATATTTGTAATGAATACTGATTTTAAAACGCCTATGTATTATCATGAATCTTTTGTACCTAGCGATAACTATAATAATCTAATGAAAATGACAAACGATGAATATGATATGGTCAAAAAAATACAAGAAGAAGCTTCTTATCGGGGTATAAGTAGCCCTTATATAATTTCTAATAATTTATTTACACAAGCAATTATTCCGAGCGGTAGATACATATATGGAAGAGTATTAAATGTCAATAAGAATTGGTCCACGGCTGAGAAACAGTTGTATGCAATATTCTATCCAGGGACATACGATAATAATGTAAATGTAAAACCGGATTATGATAATATGGCCAAATACATAAAGGAAGCCGGAATAGACTATATTGTTGTCGACAAAAGTCAAGAGATTTATGATGAGGATAGTGATTCCTATGGCTATTTTATTTATAAGGTAGCGGAATGCGGAATCGGATACTCTATTTATAGTAATGATAGTTATGAATTGTTTTATTATGGCGACTAATTTTAAATTTTTGGAGTAAATGATTAATGAAAAATAAAAATATTATAAATATTATGTTAGAAGGGCTTTATTTCCTTGTTTTATTTGCCTATTTATTAATTGTTAAAAGCATATATTCAAACAATGTGGGCTATGATTTTGAAGTATTCATGGCTTTTGCCTTTGTGGTTTTGGGCGTTGCTCTAGCTGTTGGTGACCACGCTAACAAATATATATCATTCGTCTTGTGTTTTGCTTATACGTTATATTTAGTTGCACAAAAAACGTACTACAATGGATTCGGTTCATATTTTAGATTCACTACAGCTATCGAGTTAAAAGATGAGGTTGCCGGGCAAACAGGTGCTATAGGTGAATTATTTGATTATAAGGATTTGGTTCCGTTTGTGGTTTTATTGTTGATTACCATTATTTTCTTAGTATTAAGGTATGCCTTTAGACATAAAATTAAATATAAGTGGTATACAAGATTAAGTTGTGTATTATGTTTCGCCTTGTCCTTTGTGTTAGTTAGTACGATGACAAATAAAATCGATAAAACCGGAAGTGGCGATGATAACAACTTTCAAATTTATCATACCGATTTTTACTTATATGATACAGTAAATAATCCTGAAACCTTTGTAAATAGATTGGGTCTTCTAACATACGCTTATAGAGATGCTTCTACAATTTTTGAAACTAAAAAAAATAATAACTTATACAAAGAAGATTTAAATGATTATTTTGATGTTGTGTTTGCTTCAAATAGCACAAACGAATATACTGGTTTATTTAAAGATAAATCACTAATTATAATACAAGCTGAATCCCTAAATAATTGGGGTATAAGTGAAGAGCTTACTCCTACTTTATATAGATTAAAAACAAGCGGAATAGATTTCACTAATTTTGACACACCTTTATTGATTGGGTCTACAAGTGATAGCGAATTTATGGCTAATACTTCTTTTCTACCAGAAGCTGAAGGCTACTCTGTTTGCTATCAATATGTTAATAATAGCTATCCTTTAACGCTCGGTAATTTATTTGGCGATAATGGCTATAATACCAAGGCTTTCCACAATTGTTTTAGCGAATATTATAATCGCAATATTACTTTTGCTAATTATGGCTATGAATTTTTCGATAGTTACGCACTAGGTGTTGAGTCTGATACTGCTGATTCTTTAGTTGCCGAACAAATTGCATATATAGATGCTGAGAAAGATAAATTTATGTCATTTTGGATCTCTTTCTCAGGACATCAAACTTATTCGCTAGATGGGGTTGGAGTTGATGGTGATGATGTAGTAAAGATAAAAGAAATTTACCCTAATTTAAATGATGAATATGTTTCGTATATTGCTAAAACTATGGATTTAGACAAGGCTGTTGAACAAATTCTAAATGTAATGGAATGGAACGGGAGATTAGACGATGTGGTTATTTTGATATACGGAGATCATATAGCTAAATCACTAGATTATTCTGATGGTTCTGAGTTTAGAGATGTATTTGGAAACAGCGAATCATTAAAGTATACCCCAATGTTTATATACGCCAACAATATGGAAGGGCTGACAGTTGATAAATATTGTACAGCCTTAGATATATTACCAACGTTGATGAATCTTTGGGATTTTAACTATGATAATAAATATGCTTTTGGAAACGATATTTTTGATAATTCTTATAGAGGCTTTGCGTTTGACGCTAATGGAAATTGTTGGAATAATGATTTTTACTATAATTCAACAGATGCATCCATTACAACGTATAATGGATATAGTGAAGATGACGCTTGGAATATTGTAAATGATTTCAATAGGAAGCGCGAAATATGCAAAGAGACATTGATTGTTGATTATTTTAAAAAGGCGGAAGAGTAAATGTTAAGTATTATAGTACCCTGTAAGAATGAAGAAGAAGCTATTCCTTTGTTTTATCCAGTATTAAAAGAAAATCTAGATAAGATGAAGATAGACTATGAACTATTAATAGTAGATGATGGTTCTAACGATAAAACAGTAGAAGTATCTTTAAAGTTAAAAGAAAAAGATCCTAATATTAAAGTAATAAGCTTTTCTCGTAACTTTGGCAAAGAAGCAGGAATGCTAGCAGGTATGAAAGAAGCTAAAGGTGATTATGTAGTAATCATGGATGCTGATTTACAAGACCCTCCTGCATTATTAAGTGAAATGTATGAATATGTAAGTAGTGGTAAGTATGATAGTGCCGCTACATATAGAGTAACAAGAAAAGGCGAACCACCTATTAGATCTTTCTTCGCTAGAAAGTTCTATAGGTTAATCAATAAGATGATTGATGTAGAAATAGTAGATGGTGCTAGAGACTATAGA
>CAVEWG010000155.1:0-3782 GCA_963619285.1 Oscillospiraceae bacterium
TTAGCACTACTGGATAGTTACAAGCCAATTACCTTTAGGTGATTGGTAATTGACTGTCCTAATTGCAACGAATTATTAGATACCAAAACATTTAGTGGAAAATATAGTTGCCCTAGCTGTGGCAAAAGATATATTGCTTCTTTAGATTTCATAAGAAGTATTCCTTTTATATTAATTGTAGTAATTCTTCCATCAATGTTATTTGATTATTCTGTTGGCAAAATGGAATTCATTCAACATAAATTTTTGTTTGCAACCATCTTATTAATTATTTACGTTTTTATATTGCTTGTAACCGGTGCTTCAAGATTTATGATGGAAAAATTCAAAATTATAAAGTTGAAAGAAATCGTAGATAATGGTACTAGAAAATAAAATAGATTAAAACATTACAAACGCCCAATTGTTCTCTTATGAAATAACAAAATTTCTTATTTAGTATACATTTCAGAATATTTATCGGTAATTTCTGTAGGCAATTCAAAATGTTGATAATCTTTTCTATCAGTCCAATCCCCACCCCATTCAAAGCCTTTTTCTATAAATAATTTATAACATAAATCATCCTTATTAATTTTATAGTCAAAATCTGCATTTCTATCTAGATAGTCTTTGCCAGTAGATGGTTCTATTATTTCTTCGCTACTACCATCTTCATTTGTAATGATCTTATAGTATGGATTATATAGAGTATTGATATCAATAGCCATACCAAGTCCATGTTTTGAAACTTTAGTCGTATGCGATATAAATCTAAAATTAAAACAAGACGAGTTATTATCACGCATCATAATTTCATCATCTGCTAGATAATTATCAGCTAGCACCATTCTTTCTATAGGATAATTTGCATCATATAGTTGCTCAAAAATTTCTAAAACATCTTCCGCTATTAGTTTATGAACAACCATTTCACCTTGATGAGTATTTCCATCTTTATCTTTATGCAGTACAAGCAAATAACGCAAATCCTCTTTTGGCACAATACAATCATCTTTATAAGTATTGCCTTTCTTCATCCTTTCAAATAATTCGTCAGAAATTTCATGAATCGAAAATCCTTCTCTTTGGGCTGTAACATCATCCTCAGGCGAGCTACTATCTATTGGAACATTATTTGAAGAAGCACAAGATGTAAACAAAACAAGCAAACTAATTAAAATAAATATCTTTTTATACATTTTTTCTCCTTAGTAATAATGGATTCTTTAAGTTTTATGTCTGATAAATTTTAAATTCTAAAAACGTTTGAAATCAAAGAAAATAGCACAACACAAATGTATCAACAACTTCTAAACTAATATATTAAAGGGCACTTAAGTACCCTCATTAATTTTCTATTTAAGTTCTTCAATCAATGAAGTACCAATCTTTGGCTTTTTAGCATCGAAATAATCAGCAATTGTTGCGCCAATACAAGCAAATGATTCTCTAGTTTTAAGTTCTTTTGGTTCCTTAAAAGACTTAGAATAAATTAGTACTGGAATCATTTCTCTTGTATGATCAGATCCAGTCCAAGTAGGATCATTGCCATGGTCAGCAGTGATAAATAAGACATCATCTTCTTTTAAGTTCGCTAATAATTCTGGAAGTAATTCATCGAACGCAACTAATTCTTTTGCGTAGCCTTCTGGATTTCTTCTATGCCCCCATTTAGCATCAAAATCCACTAAATTAGTAAAACAGATACCATTAAAATCTTTAGCAGCTTCTTCAATAGTTTGTTTCATGCCTTCAACAGAAGACTTAGACTTAATAGCCTTTGTGATACCCATAGTATTAAAGATATCATTAATTTTACCGATAGAAATAACATCTAAGCTCTTTTCTTTCATCTCATCAAGAACTGTTATATCACTTGGACTTAAGGCATAATCATGTCTATTTGCTGTTCTTTCAAAATTATCCTTATTTGTGCCAATAAATGGTCTAGCGATGACTCTACCAACCATCCATTCTTTCTTAGATGAACAAATATCTCTGGCAATCTTACATACTCTATAGATTTCATCAATTCCAAATAGTTCCTCATGGGCGGCAATTTGAAGCACCGAATCGGCAGAAGTATAAATAATCATCTCTTTAGTTTCAAGTTGTCTTTCACCTAAATCCTTAATGATTTCTGTGCCAGAAGCTGCATAGTTGCCAATAAATTTATGACCTGTTTGTTTCTCTAATTCATCCATTAAATCCTTGGGGAAGCCAGTATCAGTAAAAGTAACAGCAGGAGAAGTTGTTAAAACACCCATGATTTCCCAATGTCCAGTCATAGTATCTTTACCAACAGAAGATTCTTTTAGTTTTAAACAATAAGAACTAGGATTTTCTACTTTTGGATTACCTTCAACTTCCGTTAAATTACAAATGCCCATCTTTTCTAAATTTGGTATCTTATATATTCCTTTAGTAGCGGAGAAAATATGGCTTAATGTATTAGCGCCTTCATCACCATAATCCTTACTTTTTTCTTCATAACCAACTCCTAGTGAGTCTATAACAACGACAAATGCTCTTTTCATAACTATCCTTCCTTAATCTCTTTTTGTGCTTTTATATATAAGTCCTTAGCGGCCTTCAATGCATTATCATCATTTGAAGTGTTTGATATATTTGCTAATTCCTTAATAATTTCATCTTCATTTAATTTCTTAATCTTTGTACAAGTAACATTATCTTTGTCTTCTTTATAGATATAATAATGACTATTTGCACAAGCGGCCACCATAGCTAAATGCGAGATACATAATACCTGACACTCTTTAGCGATTTTAGCAATCTTTTCACCAACCAATAAGCCAACTTTACCAGATACACCAGTATCAATTTCATCTAGTATTAATAAATCAGTATTAGTCAATTTAACAAACACAGCCTTTAAAGCTAATAATAATCTAGAAACTTCACCACCTGAGGCAACATTTTTTAATGGTTTTAGATCTTCGCCCTTATTCATCGAAATAAGAAATTCAATATCATCTATACCATTACTAGATAATTCTTTATCTTTGATATCTACTTTAAAGATACAATTATTTAACAATAAATCATCAGTTTCCTTCTTGATATCTTTTGAAAGAAGGATTGCTTTATCCTTTCTTATATCAGAAATCTCTTTAGCTAATTTATAAGCATTTTGATAAGCCTTATCAAGCTCTTTTTCTTTATCGGCAATCACAGTATCTCTATCCTCAAAAGACGCTACCTTGGCCTTTAAATCACTTAACAAATCAATTAAACCTTTAGTATCTGTTTTATGTTTTCTAGAAAGCTTAGAATAAACATATAAACGCTCTTCTATTTCTTCTAAATTATAGTCAACATCATTTATTGAATTCAAAATATCTTCAAGCTTAGATACTTCATCATCTAATTGATACTTTAAATCATCTATTTTATCTTTAATTGAATTAATCTTTTCATCATTAATATTTAAAAAATTCGCAAGTTCATGCAATTGTTCAGAAACACCACCATCTTGTTTATAGATATTAATAGAACTATTTAAAACACTTAAATACTTTTCTTTAGACTTTAATTGTTTCTCTAAATCTTCTAGCTTAGCTTCCTCATCCAAACTTAAATTAGCCTTTTCAAGCTCATCTAAGTCATACTTAAAAAACTCTATTTCTCTTTCATTATATGTATTATTAATAAGATCATCATATTCATGTTTAACTCTTAAATAATCATCATATAGTTTTTTATAATCATTTAATTTCTCTTGAATTTGACAATATCTATTAAAGATAATCATTTGATTGGACACATTAAATAAATATTGT
>CAVEWG010000156.1:0-3781 GCA_963619285.1 Oscillospiraceae bacterium
CTTATCTAATTTGATATAATTGTTTTAGCTGTTAATTAAAAAGTACAATTCTATCGGAGGGTTTGATGGAAAAATATGTTGTTGGAATAGGTGCTACTAATGTTGACATCTATTGTAAGTCTAAGATTGAAATAAAAGATCATTTTGATCATCCAAGTGATATTTCTTATACACCAGGTGGTGTTACAAGAAATATCTTAGAAAATATCACAAAACTAGGTTTAAACACAAAACTATTAACATGTGTTGGCGATGATATCTATGGCTCTTATTTACTAGATAAGATAAATGAATCAGGTATTGATAATTCTAATATCGATGTTATTAAAGGTGGTAGAACTGGCTTGTTTGTTCAAGTTCAAGATAAAAATAATGATATGCATATTGCGATGTGTGATATGAATATTTTTAGTAATATCGATATTAAATACATCAAGAAAAAGGAAAAAGTATTTAAAAGAGCAAGTGCTATTATTCTAGATCCTTCTTTAGATAAAGAAGTACTAGATTATATCTTTGATAACTTTGGTGATATTCCGATATTTGTAGATCCAATATCAGATATGTATGCTAAAAAGATTAGGCCTTATTTATCTAAGATGTATTGCGTTAAACCAAATAGAAGTGAATTAGCTGTTTTAGCCAATATGAAGATTGATAATCATATCGATTTATTAATGGCCTATGAAAAAGTATTAAAGAAGGGTGTTAAAAAAGTATATGTATCACTAGGCAAAGATGGCTGCATGTACAACGATGATGATAATCATATTTATACAAGAAGCTTTAGAGCTGTTGAAAAAATGGTCAATGCCTCAGGGGCAGGTGATAGTTTTTTTGCGGCAATCATCTATAGTTTTGTAACAGGACTAAATCTAGATGATACAATAGATTATGCGCTTGGAGCCGGTATTGCGGCCGTTATTTGCGAGGAAACAATTAATCCTAAATTGTCGGTTAATTTAATAGAAGAGATTATAAAGGAGAGAAAATAAATGGAATCTTACAAAAATTATTTAGACGTTACACCAGAAATTGCAGAAGCTATTAAGGAAGGAAAACCGGTGGTTGCTCTTGAAAGCACAATTCTTTCTCATGGCATGCCTTATCCTGAGAATTTAGAATTCGCTCATAAGGTAGAAGAAATCATTCGTGGTAAGGGTGCTATTCCTGCTACTACTGCTATTATTGGTGGTAAGTTAAAAGTAGGTCTTAATGCTGAAGAACTTGAAATCATGTGTAAATCAAAAGAAGTAGGCAAGGTTAGTAGAAGAGATGTTGCTGTTTACTTAGCAACAAATCAAACAGGTGCTACAACTGTGGCAACTACTATGTTGATTGCTTCTTTAGCTGGCATTAAAGTATTCGCTACTGGTGGTATTGGCGGTGTTCATAGAGGCGCTGAGACTACTATGGATATTTCTGCTGACTTACAAGAATTAGCTAATACTCCTGTATATGTTGTATGTGCTGGTTGTAAATCAATTCTTGATATTGGTTTAACTCTAGAATATCTTGAAACATTTGGTGTTCCAGTACTTGGTTATCAAACAGAAAACTTCCCTGCTTTCTATTGTAGAGAATCAGGCTTTGGTGTTGACTATAAGGTTAATGATGCTGCTGAGGCTGCTAAGATTATTAAGACTAAAGTTGATCTTGGCTTAAAAGGAGGCGGTTTAATTGCCAATCCAATTCCTGAAGAATATGGCATGGATTCTAAGGAAATGGATGTAATCATTCAAAAGGCACTAGATAGTGCTAAGGCTGATCATATCCATGGTAAGGCTACTACTCCTTATTTATTAGCTCATATTAAAGACTATACAGAAGGAAGAAGCTTAGCTAGTAACTTGCAACTTGCTTATAATAACGCAAGAGTTGCTTCAGATATCGCTGTTGAACTTTCAAAGCTTGGTTAATCTAATTAATTAATTGCTAGATAAGTGCCCATTTGTTTGATACATTTGGGCATTTTTATTTGTTTTATGTATAATTGTAAAGATGATTAAAAAAATCCTTTGGTATATAAACGATTTCTTAAATGGCATGAAGAAACATCAAATATGGGTGTACTCGGCTGCGAGTGCTTATTTTATTTTTATTTGTGTTATTCCGTTTTTGACGATTCTTCTTTATATCATTCCTTATATTCCAATGTCTAAAGAAAGTATTGTTTCTATTATTGGCGATGTAATTCCAACTTATTCTAAGGATTTTGCCTATAGTATTATGAATGAAGTTTTTTCAAGAACTTCCGCAATACTTCCTATTTCTATTTTAACGATGTTTTGGACGGCTTCTAAGACCATGGTTTCTATTAGAAGCGGCTTAAACGATATAAATGAAGAACTAGAAAGTAAGAACTTTGTGATAGTACGTTTGATTGGTACTTTATATACAGCGCTTGCGATTGTTGTGATTGTGCTTATTTCCTTTATCTCATTGTTTGGTGAACAATTACATAATTATTTAAATGGTTTTAATATCGAAGCCATAAGAGTATTGGCGGTACTTGTTGACTATAAAGATATCATTGGTATCATTGGTTTCTTTTTGGCGTTTAGTGCTTTATATGCTTATGTGCCTGCTACAAAAAGTAAGTTTAAAGATGTAATTCCAGGAGCTATTTTTTCAACTGTTGTTTGTCAATTATTTTCTAAAATCTTTAATTTTGTCGTAAACAATTACTTGAGTTTTTCAATGTATGGATCACTTGCCACAATCGTTGTAGTTATGATTTATTTTAACTTTTTCTTTTACTTCTTCTTTTTGGGAGCTTATTTAAATAAATATGTATTGAGAGGCATAAATGAAATATAAATTAATAATGTTTGATATGGATGGTACATTACTACCCATGGATCAAGATGAATTTGTAAATGGTTACTTTTCTTTGTTATCTAAGAAATTAATTAAATATATAGATCCAAAACAATTTGTGAGTGCTACTTGGTCAGGGGTAAGGGCTATGGGCCTAAGTAATGGTTTAAAGACTAATGAAGTAGCTTTTTGGGATGATTTTTGTAAGAAGACAAATACAGATGTCAATATCATAAAGCCTATTTGTGATGCTTTCTATGGTGGCGACTTTAAGTTAGCTAAACAGTTTACTAATGAAAACAAATTAGCTAAACAAGCTGTTGAATTAGCCAAGCAAGCAAGTGAATATGTAGTGCTTGCGACTAATCCCTTATTTCCTTTGGTTGCTCAAGAAATTAGATTGTCTTTTATTGGTTTAAAGAAAGATTACTTTGATTATATTACTGCCTATGAGGACCAAAGATTTATTAAACCTGATACAAGATATTATGAAGAAATATTAAAGAAATATAATGTTAAACCTAGTGAGTGTTTAATGATAGGCAATGATGAAAAAGAAGACGGCTATCCTTGTGGTTTACTAGGCATTGATTGTTATATCGTTGATGATTGTTTAATCAAGAGTGATGAACATCCATATATTGGTAAAAGAGGTTCATTTGTTGATTTAATTGATTTTTTAAAGGAGTTGGCATGAAAGAAAACAAGAGAAACTATCCTTTGATTACTATCACTGAAAAAGGTGAAGACTTTATTGAAAGTGGTAATAACTGGGTATATGAAAATGAAGTTATTTCTATTTCTAAGGAACATAACAATGGTGACATTGTTGATGTTATTTCTAAAAAAGGAAAATACTTAGGAACTGGCTTTATCTCTGATGTATCAAAGATAAGAGTAAGAATCTTTTCTAAGAATGCTAATGATGTGTTTGACTATGACTTCTTTAAAAGAAGAATTA
>CAVEWG010000157.1:0-3775 GCA_963619285.1 Oscillospiraceae bacterium
GGCAGTAAAGCCAATCATCACTAAATCATGGTAATTCATGGTCTAGTGATGATTTTTTTTAATGTTGCTTATGCTTAAATGTTTATATTAAACATGACAAAAAGAATTCATGAGTAATGATAATTATGCTGTTTATTGATTAATTGATTAATTCTATTTGTTTATTAAAACAAGTCTGCCATATCCATGACATAAGACATTTCAGGAGTCTCTCTCCATTTAAGCGGATCTTTAAATTGTTCTTTTTCTTCTAAAGATAAATCGCCATAATATATGATTGCCTTACAATTCTTATCATATAGGTCTTTAAGGAAAGTTATTTGATTATTAGCTTGGTTTGAAATCTCTCTCCACTTACATATTTCTTTATTAAGAATTTCTTGATCTCTTAGTAGTATCTTCTCTGGATCTTTAAGCTTTGATGATTCAAGTCTTCTTTTATTACTTAATTCTTTTCTTCTATCACTTAATCTTTTTTGTTCATCTAATTTAGCTTTAACTAAATCCTCAATTGATAATAGTTTACTAGCTTTAATGCCAAAGTAATTATCCAGAGGATAAATGCCAGTAATAGAGTATAGATAAAATTCATGAGGAGATAATCCAGCTAGTGGTAATTGATATCTTTGATAATTGTATGTATCGATATAGCCATCAATTAATTCTTTAACTATTGTTACATTAGGGCATCTAGCTATGATATCGATGATTTCTGTTTTTAAACGTGCAAATGTTGATTCACATGGCGCATTATCTTGACTATTTCCTCTAAAGGAATTTGATTGAATAAAGTTATCATCATTTAATAATGTCTTGAAGTCGGTTGATAAATATTGAGAACCTTGATCTGAGTGAATATAAACCGACACTTTATCAGCTTTAATTTCATCTCTATGATTATTCATCATCAAATCATAAGCTTCTTTAACTAAGGAAACATTCATATGTAAAGATACACTATGTCCTAGGATTTCGTTTGTAAAGGCATCTTTAAAGATACATAAGTAACATCTACTCCTATTTAAGCCATAATAAAGATAAGTAATATCAGTTAGTATCACTCTTCTTGGGCCTATCTTAAAGTCTTGATTTACATAGTTAAAGGCGCAAGCACATTCATGGAAATGTGTAGCTTGTCCTTTATAGGCATCTTTTTTAGGAAGAGTTGGCACAAGATGCATTTTATACATGATTTTCTTACATTTTTTAATAGATAAGTTAATGCCATATCTTCTCCACATATGTGTCTTAAAGGTTCTTTTACCAGGTACATGCCCTAAAGAAGAAATGATTTCTTTAAACTTCTCCATTATTGATTCATTTTCTTGTTTAATTAAAAGCCTTTTAGCTATGACCTTGTCCTTATTCTTTAGATAATTATAGTAAGAGCTTTTAGATACACCACTTACTTTTAAACATTGAGTTTTAGATAGATAGCTATTAGAATTAATCAAAGATTCAGCTATTTGTAGCTTGTCAATATTTAATTCTTGGGCTTGAAAGATATACCGTTCTGTTCCAATATCGATGGAATTTTTTTTTGAAATTCTACGACTTTTTCAAGATAAAGCACTCTAGCCTTAAGATAAGCAGCTTCTTCTTCCTTTGTCATAGTGCCCATCTTATCTCTTTCAATAGAACCATCATAATCTAAAGGATCAATGCCATAGTTTGGCTTCGAAGCTAATTTCTTAGCCTTTTGCGCAGCTTTATAGGCTCTATTTTCACCCACAATGTTAGTATCAAAACCAAGCGCATTATAAGCTTCGACTGGTGATTTCCCATTTTTCAATAATTTAGCCATCATTACATAGAAATCTTTTGAATAAGTAAACTTCATAGTATTGATATCTATATCGTCTACAAAATCATTATTTTCAATCGATTCAATTATTCTTTTTTCCTTATCTGATAATCCCATAATACTTTTCAACTCCTAATGTCTTATTTCTTTCAATAGCTAGTATCTTAGCTTTTTCCTTCATTTTTAAATATTTATCTTCTTCTATTTTAAGATATAAGTCATATTCTTCTTTACTTAAAGACAATAAATACCTTTCATATTCTATAGGAGTCATCTTATTCCTATTCCATTGAGGTCTTCTATTATTGTAGTAATCAACATAGTTATTAACTCTTGATATAACTTCATCAATAGAGGAACATTCATAGTAATCACATTCATCTTTAAAATGACCAAATAAAGATTCCATAGGTGCGTTATCTTGGCAATTGCCTCTTTTAGACATTGATTGTATAAAGCCCATTTCTTTAAGTTCATCTTGGAAATAATCGTTTAGATATAATGTACCTTGATCAGAATGGAATATTGCCTTATCAGTATAAGAATCCTTATCTAATTGTTTAAGAGTGTCTAACACAAGATTTAGATCATTACTATCAGAAATTACACAGGCATCTATCTTACCAGTAATAGAATCTTTGATAGTTGATTTATAAGCTGTTTTATTATCACCATATTTAAGATAAGTAACATCGGTAAGCTTTACTTGATTAGGGTAGCCTAGTCTAAATCTTCTATTCAAGATATTTGGCTTAGTATTACGCTTTATTAATTCTTTAATTTCCTTTGAAGATTGTTTACCTTGCCTTATCTTACAAATAGAACCATTAAGCCTCATTAATCTAGAAATCTTCTTAATAGAATAATGAAAACCACATATGGTATCCATCTTCATATAAACAGTACGCTTACCCATAGGATAGGGGTCAGAATCTAATACTTTCTTAATATTCTTATAATCCTCTATTAGCTTAGTATTTATATTCTTTTCATATAAGCCATAATCATTATCTTTTAATATGGCATAATAACTAGACCTTGATATACCAAGATTATTAGCTACGTCAATCTTATCTTTATTTGTAAAACTAGTTTCAATTAACTTAACAACTTCTTTCTTGGATAGCTTAGTTGAACGTTTAATAGATTCTTTGATGCCTTCATTGTTTAAAGCTATTATCTCTTCTAGCTTATTGATTCTATTTATAAGGATGGATACGTCTTCAACAAAATCATTACACTCATAGTTTTGATTTCTTATCTTAAATAATAATTGAGCCTTAAAGTTATAGGAGAAATCATTAGAATCAAGATTAAATATCTTAAGTATCTCTTCTATTGAATAGTCTTGAAATAGCTTGGCATCTTTATAGAAAACTTCTTTAAACATGAAATGTTTATTGGTGATTTTTTCTACATAAGGATGATCACTATATTTAGCCTTAATTTCATCATCATAAAATGTTTTTCCATTATTTTTATAAGACTTATCATCTAGTTTTCTTTTTAAGGCATAAATTCTTTGATAGCCAACAATATCAGGGCTAATACCTTTTTCTTTAAGTTTATCTTCTATAGATATATCAGGATAGGTTAAAGATATTTCATCTATAAACTCAATTGAAAAAGTTATACCTCTACGGTTTTTAACAAATACACCTGTACTTAATAAATATTTATTATCTTTCTTATTAGTTCTAAACGAACTAGAATAAACACCGAGTTCATCGTTTGAAGCACCACTTGGTCTTCTTAGCTTAAACCTTTCTTGAAGGTGACGGATTAAGTCGTTTCCTGTTATATTTGGATTGATTCCATTATCAGTTAGCAGTTTTCTAATAGTCCCAACATTAGGCTTATTAATCCATTCATCATAAATCTTTTGTCTAAATTCTAAAGTTAAAACAAGTCTATTACTTCTTATATATTTAACATTAGGATTTTTACTTAATAACTCTATCTCTTGTTTTG
>CAVEWG010000158.1:0-3762 GCA_963619285.1 Oscillospiraceae bacterium
TATTTATGTTAACCGATCCTGTTACATCTCCTTTCTCAGTTCCAGGAAGAATGGTATTTGCCTGTGTTGCGGCTCTTGTAACTTGTTTAATTAGATTCTTGGGCAATTTACCAGAAGGGGTATGTTATGGTATTTTGATTGCTAATATGCTTTCACCGTTAATTGATAAGATATTTTCTTGTAAACAAATTGATGCTTATAAGAAAAATAGTATTATCACCTATGCAACAATTGTCTTAACAATTATCGCAATTACTTTAGCTGGTTTATCAATTACTCCTACAGAATATAAGTATGCAGATAATAATACTGCATATGTGGAGGTAAATCATGAATAAGACAATTAAATTATTATTATTCTTAGGAATTATCTCGGGTCTTAGTGGTATCGCAATTGGTTCTTTAAATGATGTACTAGAGCCAATTATTGAAGAAAATGATCATAAAGTCTTATTAGAAAATATCAATGAGATATTTCCAGATAGCGACTTTGAAACCTTGGATTTTAAAAACAGTACTGTTAAATCAGTTTATAAAGTTGAAGGTAAGGGCTATGTAGTTGAAACTACAGCTACTGGCTACAACAATAATACCGCTATTGATATTTTGATTGGCTTTGATGAAGATGGAACGATCATCGCAATTAAGACTTTAACTCAACAAGAAACTAATGGTTATGGTTCAAAGTGTTTTGAAGAAAGCAATATCGAAAAGAATTATCTAAATAAGGCGTTTGATGAAGATGTTGATGGTGTAAGTGGTGCTACTCTTACTTCTAACGCAATGAAAAAAATGATTAATGAAGCTAGAAGTGCTATAAAGGAGCTAGGTTAATATGTGGAAAGATTTTAAAAATTGTTTTATCGCAAATAATCCAGTATTCGGTTTATTCCTTGGCATGTGTTCTACTTTGGCCATTTCTACTTCACTTAATAATGCGATAGGAATGGGACTATCAGTTACACTTGTCTTAATTTGTTCAAATGTAATTATTTCAGCTCTTAGAAAAGTAATTCCAGATGAAATAAGAATCCCAGTATATATTGTTATTATTGCGACACTTGTTTCAATGTTGCAAATGGTGTTACATGCTTATATGCCATCTCTATATACAAGCTTAGGTGCTTTCCTATCGCTTATTGTTGTTAACTGTATTATTCTTGGTAGAGCCGAAGCTTTCGCTTCTAAAAATGGTGTGTTTGCAAGTTTTATCGATGGACTTGGCATGGGTCTTGCTTATACGTTCTCTTTACTTTTGATAAGTGTAACTAGAGAACTATTATCAACAATGGCACTAGAATTCTATAATCCATTTGATGCATCACAAATGTTGTTTAAGATTGTACTTCCTTTCCAGGATTATAAGATTACATTATTTTCTGGATCAGTTGGTGCTTTCTTGACTTTCGCTGTTTTCGCTGCCATCTTTGGCAAAATTAAGTCTAATCAAACTAAAAAGGAGAAAACTAAATGAAGCTTCTTTCAATGATTTTAACCGCAATATTAACTAATAATATTGTCTTAACTAAGTTCTTAGGTATTTGTCCGTTCATGGGTGTATCTAAGTCTAGTAAGTCTGCTGTGGGTATGGGGCTTGCGGTAACATTTGTAATATTCTTTGCCTCTATTCTTACTTATGGCTTGAATTATTTAATCCTTGTTCCATACCATATCGAGTATATGCAACTAATCAGTTTTATACTTGTTATTGCTTCATTTGTTCAACTTGTAGAAATGATTATCAAAAAGTATTCACCAACGCTTTATAAGTCACTTGGTGTTTATCTTCCTTTGATTACTACAAACTGTACTGTATTATATGTAGCTCAACAAAATATTTCTGCTGAATATACTTTTATTGAAACATGTGTTAATTCTTTAGCTGTTCCACTTGGCTTTATGATGGTACTATTCTTGTTCTCTTGCATTAGAGAAAGACTAGATTATGCTGATACTTTACCTTCGTGGAAGGGTAATCCAGTAGCTCTTGTTGTTGCGGCTTTAATGGCCTTAGCGTTCTCAGGCCTTGCTGGTATTGTTTAATGTTACCAATTGTAATATTTGTTTCTCTTGCGTGTCTATTTGGGATTAGTTATTACTTTAATAGTAAAACGCCGGTTCCTAAAGGATGCGAGAAACTTAAAGAAGATTGTAGGGGCTGTAATATAAATACATGCCCTAATAGAAAGGAGCATAATGATTAACGCACTTGTTATAATGTTAATTCTTGGTGCTATACTTGGTGCCATACTTGCAATTTCAAGTAATCTCTTCCATGTAGAAGTAGATAAAAGAGAAGAAGAAGTTACTTCTAAACTACCAGGATATAATTGTGGTGCTTGTGGTTTCCCTGGCTGTAGTGGCTTGGCAAATGCTTTAGTGACGGGGGAGCTTACTAACTTCCCTTGTAAGATTACTTCAGCTGATAAGAAGGCTGAGATTATTGATTATCTAAAAAATACACCAGGTCCAAATGGAGAAACCGTTGAAATCAAAGCTTAAGATTAGAACAGCTATTTTTAGCTGTTCTATTTTATTTTTAGTTATTATTTTATTTTTAATTCAAAACCATGAAAATGGTTCTTTTGTCATTGTAAATGTTGATGGAATTAAAAGTACATATTCATTAAACGAGAATATGACAATCACATTAAACAATGGTACAAACACTTTGGTTATTGAAGATGGCTATGTTTATATGCTAGAGGCTAATTGTCCTGATCATATTTGTATTAAACAAGGAAAGATTAATAAAAAGGGGCAAACAATTACATGTTTACCCAATAAGATTACAGTTTCTATAAGTAGTGATGATGATATAGACATCATCAATTAGATAGAGTTGCCTTAGCCATTTCAAAGATATCGTTTTTTAAACTGTCGATATCACCTGGAAAGCCATCAATAATTGATGAGTAACATACTGAACACAACATTGATAATAGGGCATACAGTCTTATTAATACTTTATGTTCAGATGTATTTATTTGTTTAGAGTATTCATTTATGGCATCTCTTATCTTGGACATTGTCGGATCATTTGTTGTGTTGAATTCTTCTTCTGATATTGGCCATATAAAGTCTTTTTTGATTACCAAAAGAGCGTCTCTATCATTTTTGAATAGTTCAATTAGATAGTTTGCCATACATATAACAGAGTCAATGAAATCGCCTTTTTGTTTAAGACTTTCATCATGTGCGGCTTTTAGAATATCAAAGGATACTCTTCTTACTAGGTTTCTTAAAACGTCTTCTTTATCTGTGAAGTATAGATAGAATGTGCCTTTAGCGATTCCTGCTTTTTCACATATCATCGAAATAGAAGTATTAGATACGCCAATGTTAGTGAATAGTTCATAGGCTGAGTCTAATATTTTTCTTCTTTTTTCTTCTTTTTTCTGTGTTATTAATCCTGCCATATATCTACTATTTTAGGAATAAATCGAGCTTTGTAAAGTACTTTTAATAAAAAATGACGAAAAGTCATTTTTCTATTGACTTTGCTTAACACGATTGTATAATAGTCTAGTAAATGACCAACGGTCATTATTTGATTGGGAGGAATTATGAAGAAATTTGCGCATTTTATTGTCAAATTTTATAAGCAGATTTTAATTGTTTCCATTATTTTGTTGATACCATCTGCCATAGGCGCGGTGTCTACTCGTATTAACTATGATATCTTGACTTACTTGCCAAGTGAGCTTGATTCAATGGTTGGTGAACAATACTTGGAAAATGATTTCAATCTAGCTTCCAGTG
>CAVEWG010000159.1:0-3736 GCA_963619285.1 Oscillospiraceae bacterium
AATGAAGCATTATGGGCTACAAGCACTCTACCTTTAATGAAATCTAATATTTCATCTTTGCATTCTTCAAAAGGTCTACCTGATTCGATATCAGTATCACTAATATTAGTTAAACCCTTAGTGAATTCACTTAATTTGAAAGGAACTTTTACGAAGAAGTCTTTATATTCTTTGACTTGGCCCTTATACATTAAAACAGCACCAAATTCGATTACTCTATCATATCTATTACATAGACCAGTTGTTTCTAGGTCAAATACAACATATTCTTGTTCAGCTAGGATATCATCAGTAGAGTTATAGACAATGTTCAAATTAGGATAGACCATATTCATTTCACAACCATATAAAAGTTTGAAATCAAATGGTTTTTCTTTATCAGCACCCTTTTTAATACCTTTATAAGCCAAATAAGCTTCATGGTAACCTTGTAAATCCAAATGATCAGTTATCGCCACGGCACGATGACCATATTTATAGGCAGTGTTAACTAAATCCGTTGGTGAAGACACACCATCCATTTCGCTTAACTTAGTGTGGGCATGTAACTCTACTCTTTTTTCTTCTTCATCATCTTTTAAAGGATGAGGATCATCAATATATTCAATAGCTTCAATTGAAAGTTCATAGTCATTAGAAAAAGTATTAAATAAGTAATTACCATAGGCAACCACCCACTTACCTTCTTTATTATTAGAAAGGTCTTCTTTATTAAAACGCTTGCCTTCCATCATTTTGCCAACACAAGCATTATTTGTATCCTTTAGATAAATAGTTTGAATAGTTAGACCAGTCTTAGTCTTACGTTCATCAATTTTAAAGATTTGCGCAGTTAATTTAATGTTGTAGGCAACTTCTTCTAAATCATCAATGATGACTTCTTTATATTCAACAGCCTTTCTTTTATAGTTATTAAACTTTGGTGCATTACCATTATTATTTGAATAATTATTTTTAGGATTAACAACAGGAGCGTTTGTATTCTCTTTTACTTCCAAAGGTTTTCTTACTTCAACAGCTTCTTCTTTTATTTCTTTAAGTTCCATGTTGATATTTTTATGATAGCCCAAATCATAAAAAAACAATTTTAATTCATCAATGGCTTCTTTATCTTTTTCATAAGAATCTTCATCTAAATAAGATAAAGTAAAACCATTGTCGTTTTTAAGTACTACCGCATCTCTAAAAGAAGAATAGTTATCTTTAAAATAGCCAATATAAGTATTGATTTCTTTGATACTTAATTCATCATCAGTAACCTTAAAATAAAGTCTAGTATTATTAAAACCAATAGAGCCAAAATAATTCTTTAAATCATTTATGATATCGATTGGCAATATCTTTTCGTTTTCAATTTTAATAATTAAAGAATCAGTGTTCTTTTTATATAAAACATCAACAATACTAAAAGAATTAAATAAAGACTTCTCATCATCGTCGTAGTTATTTAAAGTAAATATTGTATCTAAATCGAATTTATTCATTGCCTGCTAATTTTTCTAGTGCGTCTTTAGCCGCATTCTTTTGAGCTTCTTTTTTACTCTTGCCTACACCATAGCCATAGATCAAATCACCAATCTTAACCGCAATCTTGAATTCCGGGTTATTACTTGGACCTTTGGCATAAACAAGTTCATAATTTATTGATTTTCTAGAATCAGCTTGTACATATTCTTGAAGCTTAGTCTTATAGTCAAATGTTGACTCATCCATCTCTTTGACGTGTTTTAACATTAATAAATCAAGCAGTTTATAAGTATTCTTGATGTCAGTGTCTAAATATACAGCACCAATAAAGGCTTCAAACATATCTGAAATAACAGAATCTCTATTTCTACCGCCAGTTTTTTCTTCACCTTGACCTAGTTTTAGATATTTATTTAATTCAAATTCTCTAACAATCATGGCCAAACCTTTTTCACAAACTAGATTAGCACGTCTTGTTGACATGATGCCTTCTTTTAAAGGTGGGTTTATTGAATAAAGCTTCTCTGCTGAATAAATTTGTAAAACAGCATCACCCATGAATTCAAGTCTTTCATTGTCATGAATCTCACCTTTATGTTCATTTACATAAGAAGAATGGATAAAAGCTTGTTCAATTAACTTTGAATCATTGTGCACAATGCCATTTCTATCTAAAAAATCAAAAATCGTCATGAAGATATTATACCTTAATCTATAAACCTTGAAGTCATTAACTTATAGGCATCATCATAAAATACTTTATATTCTTTCTTATCTAAATTATTTAATATAGTTTCAACATCTTCTTTAGCACCATTAATAATGGCGTTATCACTAAAAATATCGCCCAAGATGAAGGTTGGTAACCCTGATTGTCTAGTTCCTAAGATATCGCCAGGCCCTCTAAGCTTTAAATCTTCTTCGCTAATCTTAAAGCCATCATTTGTATTCACTAAAACTTCAAGTCTTTTAAGTGTATTTTCATCTTTACTATCGGTTAAAAGGTAGCAAGTTCCTCTATCATTACCTCTTTGGATTCTGCCTCTTAATTGATGGATTTGGCTAAGTCCAAAGCGATCAGCATCATATATCACCATACAAGTAGCATTAGGAACATTAACGCCTACTTCAATGACGGTAGTAGATACAAGTATTTGGTACTTGTTTTCTCTAAAATCATTCATGATTTCATCTTTTTCTTCGCTGCTTTTTTTAGAGTGCATCAAGGCCATCTTATAAGGCTTAAAAACTTCACTTAAACTATTATAAAGATGAGTGACATCCTTGCCACCAAAGCTATCAGAGGCTTCAATAGCACTTGCGACAATATAGACTTGTTTACCATTTTCAAGTTGTTTTTTTATTTCAGAAAGTATATCAACAATACTATTTTTTCTAATTAGATAAGTATCACAACCCTTTCTACCAGAAGGCAAAGAGGCAATAGTGGATATGGCCATACTTCCATAAATCGAATTAGCTAGTGTACGAGGAATTGGCGTAGCCGACATAAGCATAAAGTCAACGTTGTCACCTTTTTCTTTTAGAGCTTTTCTTTGTTTAACGCCAAAGCGATGTTGTTCATCGGTGATGACAAGCCCCAAATTATTAAAAGCTACATCTTCTTGAAATAGAGCATGAGTGCCAATAAGAATGTCAATTTCCCCTTCTTTCAATCTTTCTTTAATTTCTTTATTGTTTTTGTTTCCTGATATAAGTAGTTCAATATTTAAATCTGGCAACATCTCTTTAAAAGACAATAAATGTTGTTTAGCTAGTATTTCTGTTGGAGCCATTAGTGTTCCTTGATAGCCAGCTAAATAATTAGCATATAAACTAATCAAGGCTACAATCGTCTTGCCAGATCCCACTTCTCCTTGAAGCAGTCTATACATTGGTTTATTGTTGGTCATGTCTTTTAAGATGTCATCTATGGCTTTCTTTTGGTCGACAGTAAGAGAATATGGCAAGGAATTAATAAATTTATTAATCTTATTAATATCAATTTTCTTTTCTTTTTTTATTTCAATACTATCTTCATCATTCAAAATAGCCAATGACAAATAAAAACGTAAAAACTCATCATATTTAAGCCTTGCCAAGGCGGACTTCAAATCCTTGGCATTCATTGGATGATGAATATTATGCAAGGCACTATTTAAATCAATCAGTCCATGTTTTTCTATTAAAGATAAGGGAACAATATCATTTATTTCACATTTCTTAAATGTATAGTCGATTAGATTTTTTATCTCACTTTGTTTAATTC
>CAVEWG010000160.1:0-3667 GCA_963619285.1 Oscillospiraceae bacterium
AGAAGATATCGAGATTATTTGTTTAAACGATACTAAGTATCTATCAATGGTTAGACCAGAAGTAACTGCTTTAGAAATTCCTACTTATGATTTAGGAGCGGTATCTATGCGTCTAATGACTAAGATGCTTAAAAATGAAAAAGTAGAAGATAAACAAAAGATATTGGGATATATATATAAAGAGAGAAAGACAACTAAGTAATTATGGGAATATATGAAGAATTAGAGTGGAGAGGTCTAATTAAAGACTGTTCTTCACCAGACTTAAGAGAAAAATTAAATGCTGGAGGAATGACTTTCTATATTGGGACCGATCCAACTGGAGATTCCCTTCATATTGGCCATTTTTCTTCATTTTTAATTTCAAAAAGATTAAAAGATGCAGGACACAACCCTGTACTTCTTGTAGGTGGTGGTACTGGACTAATTGGTGATCCTAAACCAGATAGCGAAAGACCAATGATCACAAAAGAAGAGGTACAGCACAACTTTGATTGTCTTGCTAAACAAGCATCAACTTTATTTGGCTTTAAAGTAGTAAATAACTATGATTGGCTTAAAAACTTTTCTTATTTAGAGTTTTTAAGAGATGTAGGCAAATACTTTAATATTAACTACATGTTAAATAAAGACATTATCAAAAGAAGACTTGATGAAGGTATTACATATACTGAATTTTCTTATATGCTTCTTCAAGCTTATGATTTCTTATACCAATATGAAAATGATAATGTAACTTTACAAGTTGCTGGTCAAGACCAATGGGGCAATATCACTGCTGGTATTGAACTAATTCGTAAGAAATTAGGTAAAGAAGCTTATGGCTTTACAATGCCTTTGCTTACAAAATCAGATGGTTCTAAGTTTGGCAAAACTAATGGTAAGGCTATTTGGTTAGACGCTAATAAGACTAGTCCTTATGAAATGTATCAATTCTTTATTAATTCTGAAGATGATAAAGTAATTGATTATCTAAAGTTCTTAACTTTCTTATCTAAAGAAGAAATCGAAGAATTAGAAAAGTCTAACAAGGAAGAACCACATTTACGTTTAGCTCATAAGGCTTTAGCTAGAGAAGTTATTACTTTTATACACGGCAAAGAAGCATATGAAAATGCTGTTAAGATTGCTGATACTTTCTTTAAAGGCGATATTAAGACTTTATCATTTAAAGAACTACAAGATGCAACTGCTGATCTTGAAAAGAGTGAAATTGAATCTGGAACAAGTTTGGTTGATGCTTTAATTAGTTGCCATGTTTGTAATTCAAAAAGAGAAGCTAGAGACTTAATCACTGGTAACTCTATTTCTATTAATGGTGATAAAGTTAATGATGTTAATTATGCTTTAAATAAAGAAGATGCCTTTGATGGCAAGTTAACTATTATTAAAAAAGGAAAGAAATTTTATTACGCTGTAAATTTTAAATAAAAATGATTATTAAGAAGATTATAAGTTTTCTTTTAGTAGCGTTTTTATTAACTGCATGTAGTAGCGATTCAACTATAAATAAAAGCGCTAGTGAAAGATATAATTCAATGATTGAACAACTAAGTTCACGTACTGATTTCAAAACGAGTAGTGAATATTTTGATATATCTTTTGATGTCGCTTCAATTGATGGAGGATATCGCTTTTATATCACAATTGATAATGTTAAAGTTGCAATGTATAACGTTGAAGCTATAGCGATTGAAGAAAATGTTGATTACTCAAATACAATGGCCGCTAATATCGGTTTATTTGAAGATGTGAAATATTCTTTAATTCCTAATCAATCAAATGTTGATAAGGGCTTTGTAAAGGGCATTAATATATCGGGCATCACTGAAAACGCAAATCCAACTTTATATATATTGGTTGTTTGGTCAAACAAAGATTTAAGTATAACTAAAAGAGAATTCATTAAAGTAGGAGCATCTAATGAAGAATAACAATAAGAAAAATCAATCTTTGATGATTGCTGCCTTAACTTCGTCTTTTGGCATATTTGTTTCTAAAGCTCTAGGCCTTATTTACTATTCACCACTATCATCTTTTGCCGGTGAAGCAAATATGGCTTTTTATTCGATAGCCTATACTTATTATGATTTATTGCTAAAGATTTCAAGTGCCGGCATTCCTTTTGCGATTGCCGCCCTTGTTTCTAGATACTACGCAAAAGAAGACTATAAAACGGTTTTATTGATTAAGAAACTTGGTGTTTCAATTGTCATGTGTTTGACTTTCTTAGTGGCCATTATTTTCTTTATTACCTCACCATCTTTAGCGCGTCAATCAATGGGTTCAGCAGCTACCGCAGAAGATATTCAACACTTACAAACTATATTTTCTATATTATTGTTTGCGGTAATATTGGTTCCGTTTTTAAGCGCGATAAGAGGGTACTATCAAGGCTTAAAGAGACTTGATTTATATGGTTCATCACAAGCTCTAGAACAATTTGTTAGAGTATTTTGTATCATTTTCTTTGGCTATTTATTTGTAAGAATAATTAAACTTGATTCAATATACGCAATTTATGCTGCTATTGGGGCGGCGGGTGTTGCGGCACTTGTTACCATTATTTTCTTTTTATTCTTTACTAAAGAAGATGATAAACACATCAATGAATTAGTTAAGAAACAGCAAAGCAAACAAATGGCTAAGAAAGTTCTAATATCAGAACTTATCTCACTTAGTGTTCCTTACTTATTGATTTCTTTTTTAGGTTCATTAAGCGCCTTGATTAATTCAACATTCTTTATGGATACTGCCACAAAAGTCGGCATGTCCGTTAATCAAGCAAAACTTGAAATGGGTATTTTATTAGCTAACTGTAATAAGTTATCAAGTATCCCACAAGTATTAACACTAGGCTTTTCTTCAGGACTTGTTCCTTATTTATCTGAATCATTTGAGAAACAAGATATCAAAACTTTAAATAAACAAATTATTTCTTTGATTGAAACAGCTTTCTTTATTTTGATTCCAGCTACCTTTATATTTGCCTTCTTTGCGCGTGATGTTTACTTTATCATGTATGGCAATTCTAATCTTGATGTTGGAACTAGATTATTTAGATTTTATGCACTTGTTACTTTTACTGATACAATTGCGCCAATTCTCTCTAGTATTATGATTACATTAAGACTAAAGAAAGAAGCTACATTAACACTACTTGTAAGTTGTGGTATAAAACTTTTTACTTTCTTTATACTTGTTAAATTAATGGGTTCTGACGGTATGACTCTATCTACTGCCATTAGTTCGTTGTTTGTAATATGTGTATATGGCTTTATCTTAAAGAAAAAGTTTAATACTAAGTTTTCTTTAACATTAAGAAAAACGTTATTCATTGTAATATCATCGCTTATTATGGTACTGCCAATCTATGGTCTACATGCCTTATTGCATTTCTCTTATACAAGTAGAATTCTTGATATTGTCATTATGGCTGTATGTGGCATATTGATGCTAGATATTTATTATTTTGTGACTGTTAAGTTTGGTTTGCCACAAGTGATATTTGGCATTAAAGACATCAGTCCAAAAGCGATTCTAAAACGCTTTAGAGGCTAGACAAATATTTAATTACTTCATCAACTAGATTTGGTGGGGTACTTGCTCCTGCTGTAACATAGATCTTATTTTGATTAATAAGATCTTTTTTATTTATTTCTTTATA
>CAVEWG010000161.1:0-3537 GCA_963619285.1 Oscillospiraceae bacterium
CTTGTAAAAGAAAAAGGTGTTGCAGTTGTACCTGGCGTTGCCTTTGGTGAAAATGGTGAAAATAATATTCGTATTTCATATGCATCTAAAATGGAAGATTTAAAAGAAGCTTTAAATAGAATCGAATCATTCGTGAATGAACTTAAAAAGTAGGATTACTCCTACTTTTCTTAACTTTGCGTATTGTCATTAGACATATCACTTGGCATTTCACCATCAAAACCGTTTGGGCCACCATGGAAATTAGAATCAAAGCCTCCTCCTTGAGGACCGCCCATACCACCGTTATTCATGCCAGCATTGCCATAGCTTGATACAAGCTCTTCAATAGCATAAGAGAAACTATCGTCATCAATTTGAATAGTAACCGTATCACCTACCGCTAGTTTATCAGAGGCAAACAGAATTGAATTGAATGATTTAACAGGGCTTGTAGTAAATAAGACGTTGTTGTCACTATCCAAAATAGTAATAGTTGAACCCTTTGTATAAGAGCTATCAAGATTATATAAGACAGAAACAATGCTACTATCACTTGAGAAGTTTTCAGCCATACCTGACATCCCTATCGCAATAAAATCACCACCATTAATTAAAGCTGTTGAATCATAATCCAGAGCTCCATCACCATCATTATCAGCGCCAAACACCGTAACATTGCCACCTTCTATTTGAATATCGCCATTTGAATCAATGCCATCACCTTCAGCATTCACATAGATATTTCCACCATTTATTCTAAGTAAAGAATAGCCATCAGTTTTGCTAGCGGCATTTATACCATCATCACTGGCGATTATTGTTACATTGCCGCCATTGATTGCAATTTTCGCACTTTCTAATCCTTCATATGATTTATTGATATTGATATTGCCATCATTGATAATTAAGCTTGTATAAGCTGTAATCGCATCATCGCCACTATTAATGTTTATATCACCACCATTGATTGTAATAATACCTAAATCTTCATCTTCATCATTGTTAGACTTTAGACTATCTTTACCACTAGTTACATTAATGGTTCCACCATTGATTGTTAGATGATCCTTGCCAACAATACCAGTTGAATTTACCGTTACATTATATGTACCACTATTAATTGTTAAATCATCTTTAGAGGCAATACCGTGTTTATAGTTACCACTAATTGTTAAGCTGCCACTTCCTGTTAATACCAAATCATCTTTAGAATAAATAACTGCATCAACATTGTTGTCATCAATTTGAGTATATGTTTCACCATCACTTAAATAATTTTCACTGCCATCAGACAAAGAAATTGTACACATATTAGCTGATTTAATATATATAGCCGCAAAATTACTTGCATTAATATTTACTCCATCCAAGACAAGTTTTACATCACCTTGGCTATCAACTATAACGCTACCATTAAGTTCACCGCTTAAAACATAAGTACCGGCTTTATTTATGGTTAAATTTTCATCACCACTCAAGACTACATTGATTTCATCTTGAGTTTCATTTGAATAAATAACCGCATCACATCCACATAGCAGCATCAATAATGATAGAACAGCTATGACTTTTTTAATCATAGCTCTTCTCCATATTTATCAAGCGCACAAAGTATTTCTAGATTACCATTCTTTTCTCTTAGCTCGTCAATCATTGGTTTTATAGATGCTGTATCTTTCATATTGATATCATATTCAATTCTAAATAAGCTACCAAGATTTACCGTCTTAACCGAAATTAATTTATAGCCCTTAGAATATTTGTTTAAAATTTCATCAAAGATACCTTCGTAGTTTAAAGATTCAGGAACTGTTATCTTTAATTTGCAATGGCCCTTATCATCACCAAAATTAACAGCTTTCATAACCAAACCAATAAGCAATACAATTATCACAAATAAGGCAGCTAAGGCAACATACCCCGTGCCACACATTATGCCGATTGCCATACTTAAGAATATACATGTTAATTCTTTAGCATTACCTTTAATACTTCTGAATCTAATTAACGAGAAAGAACCCGCAACTGCAATGCCTGCACCTAAATTATCATTAATCATCATAATGACAATGGTTTCAATCGCTGGAATTAAAACTAGAGCATAAGACATAGAAGAAGAATGTTCATCATTAAACATGTAATATAAAGATACAAGGAAGCCCAAAACAAGAGAAACAAGTATTGCGATTAAAAATTGCTTAATGGTAAATGAACCTGTAAATATCGTACTAAATAATGTCATAAATTAATTCATCCTTTTCTTTTAAAAATACATTTCCTACTTTTGAAAAACTACTTGAATAAATATTTAACTTATCAAGTATTCTAGATAACCATAAAGGAATGGCACCCAGCACTTTAATCTCCATCAAACACTTATCATTAAGTTTCTTGTCATAATTACTTTCATTTAAATAAACATCCTTAATTCTATAAGTTATATCTTCATCAAAAGTAATTCTTAAATTATTATCTTGCTTACCTACAAAATAAAATCTATTTGAACCAATAAATACCTTAGGTTTTAAATCACCATAGTAACTTATTAGATGTTTAATTTCATTACCAGTAGAAACATCCTTGAAATCACAATCTTTTATATTCTTAATTACATCGCCATACTTAGCAGTTGTTCTCTTTTTATAAACAACGCCATCAAACTTTTTCTTAAGTTCAACATACACGGAATCATTATCATTTAATTGGCCATAGCTTCTAATTCTAAGCTTTTCCTTAAACATCGGCTTTTCAATAGATTTAGTAATTAAACGATAATCATCGCTGTCATAATATATAGAATAAACCTTACTACTAGGGAATTTATCTTCCTTAACATAGTCTTCTAATTCTTTTCTTAATTCTTGATATTGGTGCTTATCAAGCAAATATTTCTTTTCACTTCTTAAAAAACTTTCCATAAGTACCTCCATGTAAAAAGAATATAAAAACTATGTGAAGTAAATATGAAGTTAAATAGAATTAAATGTGAAAAATAAAAAAAGAACCTTCAATAAGAAGATTCTCTTTAAAGTTTAAACTAACTTATGTAAACTATTCAGCCTTTCCAGCAGAACCGAATGCTTCGCACATTTCAACTACTTGAGCAGTAATAGCATCAGCACCTGGTTTTAATAACTTACGAGGGTCATAACCCTTACCTTCTTGATCCTTACCAGCAAGGATATATTCTCTAGTTGCCTTAGCGAATACTAGTTGAAGTTCAGTGTTAACATTAACCTTAGAAACACCTAATGTAATTGCCTTATGAACTTGTTCAAAAGGAATACCAGAACCACCATGTAATACTAGTGGTTTGCCATTAACAGCGTTGTTAATTTCATCTAGTCTTTCAAAATTTAAACCAGCCCAATTTTCAGGATATTTACCATGGATGTTACCAATACCAGCAGCCAAGAAGTCTACGCCTAATGCAGCGATAGTTGCACATTCTTTTGGATCAGCTAATTCACCATTAGAAGTAACACCATCTTCAGTACCACCGATACCACCAACTTCACATTCTACAGATACACCTTTAGAATGAGCTAAAGCGAT
>CAVEWG010000162.1:0-3535 GCA_963619285.1 Oscillospiraceae bacterium
GTCATCATCAGTTTTAATTTCGTTTGTAAACTTAAGTTCATTGTTTATTAAACTACTTAAAGAATTATATAATTCACTAGCTTGTGATTGAGCGATTGAGTTTTGATATTGATTACGTGACAATACAACGCCTGTTGCTACTCCACTAGTTACTAGAAGCAAGATAATAATAGCCGCTAATACTTCAACTAATGAGTAACCCTTATTATTTTTGATATTCATAATAATAGTATCCTCCATCAGTTTTATATCCATTTACACTTTGACTATAAGTACTTGTACCCCTAGTAATAGTTACATTGTTAAAGGCAGAACTAGAACCATCAATAATAAATGGCGTTATATCATTTTGTGTCTTCTTGTTAATCTTAGCAGCAGTCACAATACTTCCTTGTAACATTAATATGCATAGCGCAACAATTAGTAATGAAACCAATACTTCAATGATTGATTCACCTTTATTGTTTAATAGTTTTTTCATTGTTGGCCACCCTTAGAAGAAGATTGATAATAAGACCAAGTAACTGTATTATTGGTTTCTTCTATCTTTATATTGAATTTGCAATACATAACACTTCCATTATCTAGTTTAAAAGATACAACATAATTAGAAGTATCGCTTGTTACATATAGGTTGTATGTACATGTAACAGTATTTGAATAAGTATCAATAGTATCACTAATAGTGAAAGCGGTATTATCTTCACTAGTATATGAACTAGAAGTGTTTTCAATAACTTTCTTAGAAACTTCTTTTAATACATCCATATAGGGATTGCTAGTATTATCTAAGCCACCTAAAGAACAATTATTCAATACGTAAGTATTACCTTTTTTGTTGTACGTGTAAGAACAAGTAGAATTTGAATATACATTCTTTAACAATAAAGCAGCTGAATCTAGTTCGATATTTCTTTGTGTGCTTTCTTTAAAAGATGATTCTCTTTTTACACTAGAAGTAGAAGCAACAATGATTACAAGTGATACTACAGTCGCAACCAAAAACAATACCAACGCAAATAGGATTGATACACCATTATTACTATTTAATTTTCTTTTTATATTCTTCATAATAGTGTCTTAATCCTCATAATAATCTGTTGTTACTGTTTTTTTGTACAAGCTAATAGAACTAGAACTACTACTTAAATAGAAATTGCCATTGGAACAATTTAAATAATAAGTGTTCCACCCACTAGTAATAGAAAGAATAAAATTTGAATAATTCCAATTAGAACTATCTGTACTATATAGCAAATAACGATTCCAATTGCGGTAGCCGTATAAGTACTTATCGCCAATAGATAGTTTATTTGAATTATATTTCCATAACATGATACTTTCTTCAATATTATTAACAACTAAACAAGAAATATTTTTGTTTGTTGTAATAGATATAGAATTTCCACTTAAAGAGCTTGTGCCATAAGATTGATTTGTTAAAGCGTAATCATTTGAAACAATAATATATTCTTGATTATTTTCAAATGAATCAGCTTTTTCATACTTGATAAATTTAGCATGAAGCACAACATTAGAGCTTAGATTATAACCGTTGTCACTGACGGTTTTTCCATCACTGTCAAATATTTCTTTATCGGCATCATCAAACCATCCTATCAAAGAATACGCGCTATTTAAAGAAGGTTTATTATATCCGACTATGGTAGTAATTAATCCATTATCTAATGCAAATGTACCATAAATAGTGTCTCCTATCTTTAAAGTAATTGTCGATACATCAACTATTTTTCCATATAAGTTAATATCTTCGCTAAGAAGTAAACCATTTTCATCTAAAATATTTCCATTTTCATCAGCGATCTTATTTACAAAATTAGATTCGCTATACCAGCCTTCAATTCTCTTACTATCAATATCTAAACTATATTCAAAATTATAAATAGTTGAATTATATACTTTATCATAAGAGATATTTTCTTCACCATCGATTACTAAAGTTAAAGTAACTATCTTTTGCCATTTTGCATATAATGCAGATTCGCCTTCTTTTAATATCATTTGATTATATAAACTTTGATTGGCAACACCACCATCAGCATTAACAATCAAATTAGCATCTTGGCTAGTTGAATCATAATAGCCTAATAAAGTGTAATGATCTTTAGTTATACTAACACTTGTTAAATCTAGAACACTTTGATCATAAGCACAGTTGACATATCCAAGATAAGAATCATCATAGAACTCTATATTCTTAGAATCAGCTATCCACTTTGCATAATAAGTGATATTCTCAGTTGTATCCTTTACATCATCAAAGCTTACAGAAGTTACTTGTTCACCATCACAAACACTTGTTTTATACCATCCTGCAAAAATATAGCCAATTCTTGTAGGTTTATATGCATCATTTGTTAGATCTATTAAACCACTATCAAACAAACTCTTAGATAATTCAATACTCTTGAATTCACTACTTTCTGTTTCACTTTCATTATTATTTAAAGATAAAACATAATGCGTAGGCTTAATTGAAACCTTGCTTATCAATGTTGTATTTGCGATTACTGTAGATGAATCATCTTCATTAATCTTGATAATATTTAAAGGAACATTTAAATTTGCAGATAAGCTATCTTCATCAAAGCTATAGTATTTAAATGTTATAGATCTAGTATTATAAGTGTTATCAGTTATTGAACTTGAATCAATAGAACCAATATTAATTTGAACATTATTTATTTCTTTATCATTTTCATCGGTTAGCTTAATCTGAGCACTAGTAACATTCTTAATTAAATCGTTTATAGTTTCACCATTTCTTTCATAGATAAAGTATGTACTATCGCTATTGCTTGGACCAGTACCACTAGAATAACCAGGATTATAATAAGCAACTAAATTGTTATTTTTATCAAGATAAGTCTCACTATATGAATCGCCTTTTATACCAACAACGTAACTTGTATTAACATTTATAATGCTAAACGCAGAATACGTTACGCCATTATAAATATAATCAGCATTAACTCTAACATTACCGTTATAGCCAAGTCCTGTGATAGATAAACTTGTTTTGTCTACTAAATCAATCGTTGCGAAAGGTACGTCACTACCAATGATTGAATGAGATTCACTATAAATTACTTTATCAGTATAATCAATTCCATTTGTAGAACTTACAGTAATCTTATTAGTGCTAGATGAAGTAGATTTAATATCAAATTTTACAGTCTCATCTCTATTTAAAGTTAATGTAGTAGGATTAACATTTACCTTTAATTGAGCAGTGATATTTAAATTAAATATTTCTTCATTAGCCACTCCATTTTGTGTCCAATCGGCCTTGATATCAACTGAGCCAGTCTTTAATAGTTTAATTTTTACAGCGTAATAATTTAAACCTGTAGAAGCGTCTTTTTCTGTTGAATAAGAATAGCTATCGACAACGCAATACTTTTCATTTGCTGAAGTAAATTTAATATCATTTAGTTCATTATTTTCAGTATCAAAAAACTTATATTCTACATAAGCATATTTATCATCACTTATATAATTAAAGATATCTACA
>CAVEWG010000163.1:0-3522 GCA_963619285.1 Oscillospiraceae bacterium
TCATTAGAGTTATTGAGTAGGAAACTTTTTATGCTTTAGCATAGGAGTAGTTCATGAAGATGGTATAACTGTTGGAAAAAGTGAAACTTCTTTTAATGTAGAAATTGCTGATATGCTATCTAGCGCAAGAGCCTTAGTTGGTATATCACAAGCTGAATTATCTAAGAGAACTGGTATAGATCAATCTGATATTTCTAAGCTTGAAAGAGGTATTGGTAATCCTTCTATTAATACATTAAATAGATTAGCTAGCGCTTTAAACAAAAAGCTTGTAATAAGTTTTAAATGATAAAGAAAAGCGAAGCTAATATCACGTGTGTAATACCGCTTCGCAAAAGAACTTCTTTTTCTATGTGTGTTTATTCTATTTAAGTTAGAACCAATTGTCAATAACTAACACTTCTGAGATAGGTTGCTATCTAATTATAAAAGAATATGATAAACATAGTTATTGTGGCTTGATGGTTGCTTAGTAACTATAGGTAGAACAAGAGTTTATAGCGCTTGTTAAGGCTATGCGCCCTTAATGATCAAAATAGTATAAACATTAATACAAGGACAGGTTTAGCTTGTCCTTGTATTAATCTACAAGTTAAATGTCTAATGAGCATCTTTCTATGTTAATATATATTGTGTTTAAGTTTTATAGCTTAGACAAACGGGTTAGTTATTGCCTCCTATTAAATACTTTAAAAATAAGTCGGGGGGGGGTTATAATATTGATATAACAAATATCTAAACATGATTCAGCCTTGATTTTTGAGATGATAGTGTATAGGGGAAGATATTAAAGGGGTTCATTTTTTTAAATGTGCTAGCTAGATTACGCCTATATAGTTGAATTGTGTTTATACTTAGTTAATTGATTATGAATAAAAAGGGTGTATTAAAACATTTTGATTTCTTTGTTATTGGTTTGTTGTGTTTAGTAACTACTTACCATTTAACTAATCTTGTTAGGCCATTAGCTAATATAGGCAGTGATATCCATAGTTTATTGTTTATATATGAGATTCTTTCTTATATAGTGATGAATTATTTCTATAGTCCCTATAGTGACATATTAAAGAAAGGTAGATTGTCTTTAGCATATGGTTCTTTAATATTTGGCTTATTGCAATTGGCGCTAGTTACTTTTCTTTTATTTGCTATAAAGGAGAGTGCTACAATATCAAGACTATATTTGGCTACACAGTATACTTGTTATACTGTTTTTTCTTATTTATGTGAGTTATTAAGAATTAAAGTATTAAAGACTAGGGTCAAGGAATCAAATAAGTTAAATGGTCCTAAGTTACTTGTAGTAACTAGTAAGAAAAGATTAGATGATTGTATAAATGATATTTTGAAGTATAACTATGATTTCTATAACATAGTTGGCTTATGTATCTTTGATGATGATTCTTTAAGTGAGTATAGAGATTATAAGGTAGTATGTAACAAAGAAGATTTACTTTCTTATGTATGTGCTAATTGGATTGATTCAGTTTATTTAGATATAAAGTATTCAGATATCCCAAGTGAGATATTAACTGGTTTAGCTACTATGGGTATTACTACTCATTTAAGGCTTTCTAAGATTAATTCTTTAATTGGACAAGAACAAAGAGCAGAGACTTTATTTAATGAGCCTGTTTTAACTAGTCTTGTAAAACATAGATCAAATAAGCAAATCTTTAGGAAGAAGTGTATTGATTTACTTGGTGGTATAGTTGGTTCACTTATTACTTTGATATTAGCTATTTTTATTGGTCCACTTATTAAGATTAAGTCTCCAGGTGGTCCTGTGTTTTATAAACAAGAAAGAATAGGATTAAATGGAAGACATTTCTATATGTATAAGTTTAGGTCTATGATTCCAAATGCTGAAGCACATTTAAAAGAGCTAGAGGCTAACAATAGAGTAAAAGATGGTCTAATGTTTAAGATGGAAGATGATCCAAGAATCATACCTGGTATTGGTACATTTATTAGAAAGACTAGTTTAGATGAGTTTCCACAGTTCTTTAATGTTTTAAAGGGTGATATGTCTTTAGTTGGTACGCGTCCTCCTACAGTAAATGAATGGGAGAAATATGATTTAAAGCATCGTATTAGGATGTCTATTAAACCTGGCATTACGGGTTTATGGCAAGTATCAGGTAGAAATCAAATTACTGATTTTGATGAAGTTGTTAGACTTGATAAAGAATATATAGAGAATTGGCATATAGCTTTAGATATAAAGATTATATTGAAGACTATAAAGGTTATATTTGTTAGGAAAAAGGGAGAGTCGATGTAGGTAGTTAGTTTTCTTATTCCTATAAAAGAAGTTGTTTCTTATATAGAAGTACTTAATTCTATTAAAGGACAAGAAATAGCTAGTTATGAGGTCATTGTTTTAGTAAATGGCTATAAAGAAGATTATATAGAGCAAATAGATAGGAATATCTATTGTGTTTATATAAAAACCTTAGGTAAGGCAAATGCCTTAAATATAGGTGTTAAATATGCTAAATATGATTTGATATGTGTTTTAGATGTTGATTGTATCCTAAATGATTCTTCAATATCTAATTTATTAAATCATTTAGATTTAGATGTATATGCGATTGGAGGAAGATTAAAAACATTAGGTGATAAACAAAATGTATTAACTTATATACAGAGTCTTGAATATATGAGGGCTTTTAATGTATCAAGAACAATATTCAACTATTGGGGTTCGAATCCCTTGATTTCAGGAGCCTATGGCTTGTTTAGAAAAGAGGGCTTAAGCTTTGATACAAGTAGTGTAGGCGAAGATATGGAGCTTGTTTTATCTTTGAATAAAGAAAACAAGAAGATTGTATATGCCTATGATAGTGTTTGTTATACAAGGGTTCCTACAAATTTTAAAAGACTGCTTAGACAAAGAGATAGGTGGCAAAGGGGTTTACTTGATTGTTTAATTAAATACAAGAGTTTGATACTTAATCCCAAGTATAAGTGCTTGGGACTTGTAGTACTTCCTTATATTGTGCTATTTGAGTTACTTGGCCCTTTATTTATATTACTTGGCTTAGTATTTTTTAATATATATGTTTATTTGTTTTGTTTATTAGTAGAGGCTATTATTACTTTAATAGCTGAATACATTGAATATAAAAGTGTTTCTATTTTATTTACTAAGTTACCTGAGATTATTATAGGTACTTTTCTTTTGAGTTTGTTTTCGATAGTTTTAGCTCCAATAAGACTATATGGAATGATTACTTATCCCAAAAGAAAGAATGAATGGTAAGAAGGAATGTACATTATGAATGATTATGGTGTTTTAACAAGCAAGGGAAGATATACGAAGTTTTCGTTTATGGACTATACAATTACTTTTTTAACTAGTAAAGATCTTGTTGCTTATGTGAACGTAAAAAGCATTGATAATGGTGTTCTTACTGTATTGTGCAAGGGAAAAGTAAAAAAAGAGTATGAAGATTATATTGATCTTTCATATATTTTGACGAATTTGAAGATGAACCCAGATGTTTATTTAAAGGGTTT
>CAVEWG010000164.1:0-3481 GCA_963619285.1 Oscillospiraceae bacterium
ATCGGGAATATTGAAACCCTTTATTTGAAGGGCAATTCTTATATTGTTTATAACAGATAAATAATCAATCAAGTTGTAATTTTGAAAAATCATAGCCACATCTTTTTTCCGATACAAATCTAAGTTATTTCTTATATCCTTTCCATCGTAATAAATATCGCCATCATATTTTTTCTCAAGCCCTGCAAGTAGATACAACAAAGAAGTTTTACCAGTTCCAGATTCTCCCGTGATGATATTAAAGTCTCCTTCTTTAATCACAAAACTTACATTATCTAATAGCATATTTTCATAGTCTCCATCTTTATACCCATATGATAAATTGTTGATTTTTAAAATTTCCATATCTACCTCATTTCTACACCAAAACTAGACTTTAGATTTTTAATAGTTGCGATTAATGATGAAATAGCAACTATTAAAATAGAGTATATAAACGATAATAATATTTTGAATATGTCTTTAATCGAAATAATACTTGTAGATACATCATCTACTCTTTTACCAGATATTCTACTTAGATAACTTATTAATTCATTTTGTTTTAGAGATATATTATAGTCAATTATACTTGATGTCACATAGGCAATTATTAAGCCTAATATAATAAACAAAATCGATTCAATAAAAATATAGGCTTGATATAAGATCACTATTTGTCTTGAGCTTAGACCAAACGAATAAAGAATATAAAGTTCTTTCTTGTTTTGGTTAAATAATAAATTGATAAAGCTATACATAATCAAGATTGTAACCACAAGAATTACGATAAGTATGACTTTAACAAGCAAGAAAGTATCATTCATTCTTGTGATTATGTTTCTATCTAATGTTGTATTAAGTGTTAACGTAACTTCATTTAATAAAAACGTTTTATTAAACTCATTGCGAAAACTTTCATATTTTGTATAATCATTAAAAACAAATTCTATGTTATTAAGTTTAGAATACTTAATTAATGTATTATCGTTTTTTAAGATATTTAATACATTGGCATTAGTAGTAAAAGCAACTTTTTTATTCAAGAAATTAATATCTTTGTTATTGAAATTGTACTGAATTGAATCATCATAAAATCCTATTACTGCAAATTCTTCATCAGTCCAATAAAATTTATACTTGTCACCTATTGAATAACTGTTCGATTTTGAATTAGGTAGTATAATTCCATTTAAATCTGATAAGCTATCATCATATTCGACTAGTGGCATATTATATTGATCAAAGAATTTTGTATCGCAAAAACCAAATAATTCATCATGGATGTCTAGCGTGTAATTATAGAATGATGTATCGTTATCTAAGGTTTCGAATTCATTTATTGTATCAACATATAAATTCAACAAATCCACGCAATACACATCGTTATTCGACTCGCTTTTATAGTCAACTATATTAATTTCACTTCTATCATTAGCTAATATTGTATCGTTTGTCACTGTATAGGAAAGTGGCAAACTATTATATAGATTATCTTTAGTTTTAGTATTTTGAAAGAAACATAAAAGTCCAAGCAAGAAAGAAAACAAAAACAAGACTATGCCAAATAGTATAAATTCTTTATTTTGATTACGGTTTTTGTCTTTTATAAAACTTAAATAGTTCATCTTAGCGCTTCCTTAAAATCAACTTTTTTAATATTAAAATATTCAAATATTGTCGAAATTACTAAAACAATTAGTACTATCACGATTATCATATAATTAAAATTAAAATTATAAATAAGTTCTTTGTTTTGACAATAATTATTAAATAAATTGATTGATAGAATACTAATAGCCATTCCAATTAGAATTATCAAAGTGTTGCCAGTTTGAAACAATAATACAGTATCTTTTTTATCTTGTCCTAAAGATACATATATCATCATTTCTTTTAAATCGTATAAATAGTTTAAAAACAAAGACAATATAAATAGAATAGGAATAATTACTATAAAAATATTAGCCAAAATGTCTAATGACATTACATATGAATCATTAATTGAAATCCAAGTAATCGAATCATCTATAGTTGTTTTATAAGTAATCTTATTATTTAGATAATCTTCGCTATTTTCTACACTTTCACATGAATTTAAGAAAGTATCTAGATCACTAAAATAAATAAGAACCGGCTCTATTTCTATTGTGCTCAAGATAACATCTTTATCATGATATTGATTTTGGATTAAATAAGATGTGTTAAGCATATTTAGTAAATCATCATCGTTAATGTAAATGGGTTTAAAATCACCAAAATTAGAATTCGAAAACCTAACCAAGCTATTATCGTTTATAGTTTCATATTTGCCAATTACTTCATAATAGTCAGTTGAATACATCTCATAGTTTCCATCATCATCTACTTTTAAAATACTAATAGGTATATAATCACCTACATTTATTTTTTTAACATTGCCATTTTCATCAGCTAAACAATGTTCGCTAGACACAATACATTTTTTACCAACAGTTATATTATTATTGCCTTCGATTATTTGAATTTTATTTGACAATAAATCAATAAAATTGTCACTTGAAACTCCCTTTATATAAATATCATTAAAAAGCGAATCCATAGTTTTGTCTATCTGATGGCTATTACTTGATTCCAAATGAAATTCATTATCAATGGATACAATTGGGCACTTATAATTCGTCACATATTCATAAATCAATATATTATTTTCTGCAATATCTTTAGAGTAATCTAAATAACTACTTATTTCATCTAGATAATCACTATAATTGTTAAATGTCACGTCTCTTAGATTTAATGGTGATATTATCGATATTTGGTAATTAGTATCTTTTTGGATACCTGAATCATAATTTTTGACAAATTGTTTAAACGATAATGAGAATGTTAAAAATTCACAAAGAATTGTGAATAATAACAATTTTTTTGTGAATTTCTTAAAATTATTAAGTAATATATATCTTAGCTGTTTCAGCATTAATATCCCTTAGCTAAAACAGAAAATGATCTATAGTAATTAGAGCCATTATAGCTAACTCTTACTGTAGATTTAACTCTTACACCATTGTTTTCAATAGAATAAGAAGTGCTAGTAATAGTAATATCAGGCGTACTTGATGACTCGCCGGCATATAAATCAATCGAAGGGCTCAAACTATAATCAGTCAATACTTTACTACTAGAATAGTATAAAGTTCCACTAACTATGTAATAGTAACAAACATAGCCATCACTTAAAATAACTTTATCCGAAGTTCTGTTATCATAAGGTACAACTAATGATACTGGCATTATTGGATATTGATTAGATGATTCATTTTCTTCGGCAAACACTCCAACACTGCCTAAAGATAAAATAAGTACAACAAATAAGGTGACTAGCTTTTTCATGATTTTTTCCTCCTTTTTTAAAGCTAAATTTTATATATGATCTACTCTTTTTATATCTTTATGTTAACATCCAAACAAAAAAACGGCAAGCTAAGCTCACCGTAAAATTATTATCTTTGTCCCTTATCAT
>CAVEWG010000165.1:0-3451 GCA_963619285.1 Oscillospiraceae bacterium
GACGCTTGTTTTAATGGATCAAGTGAACTTATGAGCTCTATTAGTTCATCTTTTGTTGGTATTCTATACAACTTTCAATTAATGAAATATTCTGGTGAAAATGGTATAGCTGCCTATGGTGTATTAATGTATACCCAAATGATATTTCAAGCTATCTATCTAGGCTATACAGTTGGTGTTAATCCTATTGTTTCCTATAATTATGGTGCTGAAAACCACAAAGAATTAAATAATATTATTACTAAATCAATTAGAATTATTGCCATAACTGGCATATGTATGTTTAGTTCTTGTTTCTTATTGTCAGAAAAAATAGCCCACATCTTTGTAGGCTATGATCAAACACTTATGGAAATAACAACCAACGCGTTTAAACTATATGCGTTCTCCTTCTTATTTTCAGGTTTCAACATATACGCATCAGGCTTTTTCACTTCCCTTGGAAATGGTAAAGTAAGTGCTACTATATCATTTTTAAGAAGTATGCTGTTCCAACTTATTGCCGTATATGCATTACCACTAATACTTGGTTTAAATGGTATATGGTGGGCAGTTACAGCTGCTGAATTATGTGCTATTATTGTTTCTACTTTATTTATAGCGAAACTTAACAATACCTATCACTACTTTTGATCAAGGCCGCATCCAAAGGCCTTATCAACTATTGATCCTAGTTGTTGGTAGGCATTATTTAAAGGATTGAAGACAATGGGATTAAACTTATTCATATCAACATTGCCCTTTATATCAAGAATTGAATCATCAATAGAAATATATTCAATCTTACATAACATATATTCTAATTGATCATCATATTTTTCTAGTTTACACTCAAAACATAGAGGCAATTCATTAATGATTGGTGCATTTATATTTGCCGACTTTGTGCAAGTAAAACCACTCTTCTTGAATTTGTCTTTTTCTTTATTACCAGAAACTATACCAACATAATCACATGATTTAACCATTTCCTTTGTACCAATTGAAACGGTAAAATACTTGTTCTTTAAGATAGATTTAGTAGTATCGTGTTCTTTTGATAATGTAATTCCAAGCAGATCATTATCAACTATTCCACCCCATGCTGCATTCATGATTGACACATCATCATTTTTCTTATAGCACGCAATTATAAGTACAGGATTAGGGCACATCCAAGCCTTAGGATTTATTGTCTTTCTCATAATCCACCTCCAACTTAATTATACTGCTTGTAAATATTAGACGCAGAACCATTGGCATATTTTTTCTTTATCTTATTTAAACGATTATCAACTCTTTTTCTATTAATATTTAACTTATTAGAAATCTCTTCATAAGAATAATTATTCATACGCATATCAACAATTGTTCTATCTTCATAACTAAGCGAATCCATGATTAACTTTAAAGCTTCTACTCTATTTTCTTTTTGTTTGTTGTAGGCATCTTCATTAACACAGGTATCATAATAAAGAAAGCCCGGGTCTCTTGTTTCATAACTATCAAGAGATGTTGTTTCTCTACAATAACATTTGACATAACGTGAATAGAATCGATGAACTCTTCTTTTAATACACGTATAAGCGAAAGTAGAAAACTTAGTGTCCATACCTACCTTATAACTTCTACAGGCATCATATAAGGCAATGTATGCTTCTTGTCTTAAATCATCACGATTTAGTTTGAAGTCTCCAAATTCGCTATCGTAGCCACTTATTATTGACTCGACCATTCTTGCGTATTCCTTTACTATTTCATTAAACGCAAAATCATCACACTCTTCTCTAACCTTATTAATTAAAACCATTTCATCCATGGCTTTATTATCGCCTAGAAATCAAAGATATCATTCCCAAGTTTTTCCCATTTTATTGCCAAATTTTTCCACAACTGTTGATAACAATGTGGAAAACTAATAAAAAAGACCACATTTTGTGATCTTAATCAACATAAGTAAATTGCCACCAATAATACTTATCAATATCATTAGTAATCTTTATATTTGCGTCATCATTATACTTTTCATATAAGTCTTTATAATAATCATTTTTATCCTTTAATAAAGAATAATGAAGACGCTTAATACTTAGCTCCTTAGAAATAGTCTTATAGTTCTTCAAAGGAACGCCGGCCATATTTAATTCATAAATACGATAGAAAGTATAACCAGAATCAATTCTTTTGCCCTTTATACCCTCTAATAAATAAGTAGTAAACATATACCAATCAAAGACATTAGTTTTACCTTGGCTTAGCTTATCTAGTAATGAATCATTTATATAATGTAGATTGATTGCACAAGCACCTTCCCCTACAAAATTATATTGACCAATTTGTTTATAATCATCACACATTAGAGGCAATGATTCAAAAATCGATTCATTATTTAGATAAATATCGTTATAGAAAAAACCATAATTATCATCGAATTGATTTATAAAGCTACTTACTCTATCACTTGAAAACTCATCATCGAAATCACCACGTACCAATAAATCATAACCACGCTTTTTGGCTTCATTTATTAATTTACAACGATTCTTATAAAACGTTGAATCACTATCAGCATCAACAACAATAATACGATTTCTAAGTGATTCATATTTATCTAATATGTTATCTAGTTTCTCTTTTGGCAAACCATCATTGATTAATAAGATATCAAAATCATCTCTGTCTTGATTTGAAACAGTCTTAAAAAAACTATCAATCATCTCTTGATTTATGTCAAAGACAATACTACCAAATACTACTTCCATAGGTTTTGAAAAGAACTATATTTCAAGATACGCTCTGAATCAAGTAAGGCTTCATGATTGCCCATATCTAACCAACAATAAGAATCAATTAAGTAACAACCAACTTTATTACCCATTTGCATTTCTAAATCGATAATGTCAGTAAAACCATATTCAGTATCTTCTTTAATATCAGTCATTACATTATGTTCACAAATATAAGTACCAACATTTACATAATAATTATGAGTTGGTTTTTCTTTAATAGAAGTAATCTTTTCACCCTCTACTTCAAAAACACCATAAGCAAACTTTTGTTCCTGGTAAGTCGCAAGACAAGTTATAGTATTACCATTTTCCTTATGTTTTTGATACATTTTATCAAAGTCACAAAGACATAAAGTATCACAGTTATTTAAGATAAATGTTCCCTTGATATTATCCTTTAGTAAAGAAATACCACCACCTGTACCAAGAGGCTTTGTCTCATTATATACAGTTACATCATATTCAGGATGATTGTTAAAGAACTCAACCATTTGTTCCTTCATCCAGTTAGCAATTACATGAAATCTCTTAAAACCACATGCTTGATAATGTCTGATGATATGTTCAATCATTGTATAATCACCGACTTGAACAAGAGGCTTTGGTCTATCCTTTGTCAAAGGATAAAGTCTTGTTCCCTTGCCACCCGCATTAATTACTACATCAATATTACTATTGTCCAT
>CAVEWG010000166.1:0-3429 GCA_963619285.1 Oscillospiraceae bacterium
ATCCTGATGCGATTAATACATTAAGAGTAGTTACTATTAATTCTAATGGTAAAATCACTGTTCCTTTTGTTGCTTTAAGAATTGGAACTGGTGGAAGACATGTCGATAACTTTCATGCGGGTGGTTGCTTTGTGCCAGTACATGGAGATGGTTCAATAGATAAACCGGCCATTGATAAAGAAAATAGGGTATATGATGTTCATCCTGATACCGGTACTAGCATAATTGGATTCCATGTTCCGATGTTTCAAGATGTTATTAAACAATGTGTTGAAATGGCAAAGGTAACTCCTGAGATTGGTTATACTGGTTGGGATATGGCGATTGGTGAAAAGGGCGTTGATGTTGTTGAGGCGAATCAACTTCCAGGCTATGATATTTATCAATCTTACCCACACTTGAATGCTGATTTATGTGGCCTAAAGCCAAAATTTGATGAAGCAATTTTTGGAAAATTTCACAAATAAAATGATTTATATAAATCCTTCTTTGGTATAATTTAAGTACTATAGGAGGATTTATTTTTAATATGGGAAAAGTATTCCAATCAATGGATGGCAATACTGCTACTGCTCATTGCGCCTATGCGTTTACTGAAGTAGCTTGTATTTATCCTATTACGCCTTCTTCTCCGATGGCTGAAGTAATCGATACTTGGTCAACAGAGGGACGTAAAAACATTTTTGGCTCAACTGTAAAGGTTGTTGAAATGCAATCTGAAGGTGGTGCCGCAGGTGCCTTACATGGTGCTTTACAAGGTGGTGCACTAGGTGCGACATTTACCGCATCTCAAGGTTTCTTACTAATGATTCCTAATATGTATAAGTTAGCTGGTGAATTATTGCCTGCTGTTATTCATACTAGTGCTAGATCATTAGCTGGCCGTGCTTTATCAATCTTTGGTGATCACCAAGATATCTATGCTGCAAGACAAACAGGTATGTGTATGCTTGCATCTCATTCTGTTCAAGAATGTATGGATTTAGCTGGTGTTGCCCACCTTGCTGCTATTAAGGGCTCTCTTCCTTTCATTCATTTCTTCGATGGCTTTAGAACTTCTCATGAAATTCAAAAAGTTGAAGTAATGGATCAAGAATTCTTAAAGTCTTTAGTTGATATGGATGCTGTTGAAAGATTTAAGGCTAATGCTTTAAACCCTCATACAAATCCAGTTACTAGAGGCGGTGCTGAAAACGATGATATTTATTTCCCAGCTAGAGAAGCTGCTAATAAGTATTATGAAGCTATTCCTGATATCGTTAACGACTATATGCAAAAGATTAGTAAACATACAGGTAGAAAATATGCTCCATTTACTTATTATGGTGATCCTAATGCTGATAGAGTTATCATCGCGATGGGTTCAGTTACTGAAACTATTAAGGAAACAATTGATGCTTTAAATAAGAAAGGTGAAAAAGTTGGCTTAATTAAAGTTCATTTATATCGTCCTTTCTCTGTTAAGTACTTAGAAAAAGTATTACCTGCTTCTGTTAAAAAGATTGCAGTTCTAGATAGAACTATTGAAGCTGGTGCTAGAGAACCTCTATTCTTAGATGTTTGTGATGCTTTAAAAGAACACAAAGATTTAACAATTGTTGGTGGTAGATATGGTTTATCAAGCAGAGATACCGCTCCAAATCAAATTAAGGCAGTATATGATGAACTTGCTAAAGATTCTCCAAAAGAAGAATTCACAATTGGTGTTGATGATGATGTGACTCATTTATCATTACCTGTTGATCCTAATTTCCATGTAGACGCTGATTATACTTCTTGTCTATTCTTTGGCTTAGGTAGTGATGGTACAGTTGGTGCTAATAAGTCTTCTATTAAAATCATTGGTGATAACACTGATCAATATGCTCAAGCTTATTTCCAATATGACTCTAAGAAGGCTGGTGGTGTTACTAGATCTCACTTAAGATTTGGTCCTTCACCAATTAGATCTACATATTATATTAATAATGCTGATTTTGTATCATGTTCACTTGATTCTTATTGTTTCAAATATGATATGACTAAGCAATTAAAAGATGGCGGTACTTTCTTGCTTAATACTTCTTTCCCTAAAGAAGAAATCGCAAACCACTTACCAAATAGAATGCTTGCTGGTTTAGCTAAGAAACATGCTAAGTTCTATATCATTGATGCTACTAAGATTTGTGCTGAAATTGGTATGGGTAGAAGAACTAATACTACTCTTCAATCTGCATTCTTCGCATTAAACGAACAAATCATGCCTTATGATAAAGCTCTTGAACTTATGAAATATATGGCTAAGAAGTCATATTCTAAGAAGGGTGATGATGTAGTTGAAATGAACTACAAGGCAATCGATGCTGGTAAGGCGGGTCTAGTTGAAGTAGAAGTTGATCCTTCTTGGGCTAATTTAACATATGATGCTAATAAGGCTAATACAGGTGATCCTTACTTTGATAATCATGTATCAGTAATCAATGCTTTGGATGGTTATGATTTACCTGTTTCTAATTTCTTGAAATATGGTCTACCTGATGGTTCTTTACAATCAAATGTAGCCTTTAGAGAAAAGAGAACAATTGCTGTTAAGGTTCCTAAGTGGGAAGCTGAAAACTGTATCCAATGTGGCTTCTGTTCATTTGTTTGTCCACATGCTACTATTAGACCAGTTCTATTAACGGATGAAGAAATCAAGAATGCTCCAAAAGAATTTGAAACAATTCCAGCAATGGGCAAGGGTGTTGAAAATCTTAAGTTTAGAATTCAAGTTTCTCCTGCAAACTGTGTAGGTTGTGGACTATGTGTTGAAGAATGTCCTGGTAAAGCTGGTAAGAAAGCTCTTGAAATGGTTGATGTTAATGCTGAACTTGAAAATGAAGTTCTTGCTGACTACATGTTTAAAGAACTTGAGCCAAAGACTGAGTACTATCCAACTAATACTGTAAAGGGTTCTCAATTCTTAAGACCTTACTTTGAAGTATCAGGTGCTTGTCCTGGTTGTGGTGAAGCTCCTTACTATAAGTTAGTTTCTCAATTATTTGGTAAAGATATGCTAGTAGCTAATGCTACGGGTTGTTCAATGATTTATTGTTCAAGTGCTCCATCTACTCCGTTTGTTAAAGATAAAGATGGTGAAGGTGTTGCTTGGGCTAACTCATTATTTGAAGATAATGCTGAATATGGCTATGGTATGGCTATTGCTCAAAACTACAAAGAATCTAAGATTTTAGGCATTATGGAAGCTAATCTTGATTCTGATTGTGGCGAAGCATTTAAGGAATATATTGCTGCCGGAAATAATAGAGAAGCTCAAAGAGTTGCTGCTCCAAAAGTAATTGCAGCTGTTAAGGCTAGCTCAAATGAAGCTGTTAAGGAATTACTAGAATATGAAAGAGATCTAGTTTCTAAGTCAGTATGGATCGTCGGTGGCGATGGTTGGGCATACGA
>CAVEWG010000167.1:0-3403 GCA_963619285.1 Oscillospiraceae bacterium
ATTTTGTAAAGAAAGGACGATATTATGAATAATATTAACGATATGAGATTAAATAAAGAAACATTTAAAGATATGATTGGACACAAATTCATTAAATATAGATGTGACCCTTTTACTTTTACAAACACAGTTACTGCAGTTGTAGGAATCTATATTGATAACAAAGTATACAAGATATTTAATGAACAAGAGCTTATTGACTATTTTGATATTAAGGATGACTTTGCTGTTTGGAATGTTTATGAAACAAAAGACTCAGACATACAATCTTATATAGCCAATTGTAAACAAATTGATACACCAATTAATGAAATAATTAAAAATATCACTTTAGTTAACGAGCATCAAACAGCCATTATTGACTCTGTTAAGTATGAATTATGGGTTACTAGGTCTATCATCTTTCATTTAGAAAACAAGGATATCTATTTTGAAAAAAGCGATACGGCCTTTTCGGAAGAAATAGAGATAAGAAGAGGTCATGATTTGTTAAAAGAATATCCAAAGAGGAACAGCTATTTTATGGATGGCTGGGCCGAAGATGTTATTGCATCGGTAGAAACAGAATTCATTACAGTTTAATAATTATATAGTACTACCACAAGTTTTATTACTTGTGGTTTTTATTGATAAATCTTGTACAAAATATTGTATTATTGAGTTAGAAAGAAGGATAAATTATGAAAATTGCTTTAATTAACGAATTCTCACAATCTAGCAAGAACGACACTGTATTAAGCGTTCTTAAAAGCGTTGTAGAACCAATGGGACACACTGTTTATAACACTGGTATGTCTACAGAAGATTCAACACTAACTATTGGTCAACCAGGTTACTTAACTTATTTAAACATTGGTGTACAAGCTGCCCTACTATTAAACTCTAAGGCTGTTGACTTTGTTATTACAGGATGTGGAACAGGACAAGGTGCTCTAATGGCTTGTAACATGATGCCAGGAGTTGTTTGTGGTTATTGTATCGATCCAAGTGATGCTTATCTATATCTACAAATCAACAATGGCAACTGTTTATCTCTACCATTCGCTAAAGGCTTTGGTTGGGGTGCAGATGTAAACTTAAAGATTACATTTGAAACAGCATTCTCATCTCCTGCTGGTATGGGCTATCCAAATGAACCAGGAAGAAAAGAATCACAAAATAGAAACGCTGCTAAATTATTTGAAACAAAGATGCAAGTAGCTAAACCATTACTTGAAGCACTTAAGTCAATCGACCAAGATCTTGTAAAGAACGCTTTAACTCCTAGATTTTTAGAATGCTTCTATGCAGGATGTAAGGACGAAGAGATTAAGGAATACGTTGATTCTTTAGTCAAATAAGATGAAGAAAATATTTGCGATACATACTTCAAATGTATCTTATTATGATTTAAAAGACTTATTCAATAAATACGGTAGTGATATCGAATACCATAATATCGTTGATGATTCTTTACTTGATGAAGTAAAAGCTAATGGACATATCACGCCAGCTATTATTTCTAGAATGTGTCAATACTTCAAGATTGCCGAAAGCTTAGGTGCCGACTTAATCTTTAACCAATGTTCATCAGTTGGTGAAGCTGCTGATATTGCCGCAAAATGTGTAAGTATTCCCGTAGTAAAAATTGATGAAGCCATGGCTGAAAAAGCTGTAAGCATTGGAAGTAGGATCGCGGTAATCGCAACTGTAGCTTCTACTGTAGCTCCAAGTACTAGGCTTGTAGAAACTAAGGCAAAACTTTTAAATAAAGATTGCAAAGTAGATCCAATACTTGTTGATGGTGCACTAGATATCTTGATGAAAGAAAAAAATGTTGAAAAACACAATAAGCTAGTAATTGACGCCATTAATTCAGCAAGTGAAGATCATGATGTCATCGTTTTAGCTCAAGGATCTATGACCGCAATATTACCATACCTAGGTGAAACAAAGGTTCCAGTATTAACTAGTCCTGAAATAGGTGTAATAAAAGCTATAAACGTTTTAAAGGGAAGTGAATAATCACTTCCCTTTTTCTTAGTTCCACAATATAACAAATAATATAGCTAATGCGCAAAAGCCATAGCCACCATACAACATCATTTTTTCTTCTTTGTTGTAGGGAGTAGACTTATCTGGATTATTGGCTATTCTTTTTTGATACTTAAGCTTTGTGGCAAGTATTAGCACAAAACCAATAACTAAGGCTACATATTTTAAACTTCTAATCATTTTTTCTCCTTTACTAGATGTGTTGTTAATTCTTTATAATAAGACTCAATTTGATCATCACTAAGTGAATTATTTAAGCCTTCTAAGATATTAATTGCTTCATTATAATAAGCTTTCTTATTATCAGTAATAAACTTTGAAAAATCTGCATCTTTTTTAAAGAAGTAACAAACCTCAATATTATCTACACCACATTTACTCTTGATATTATTAACATGTTTATCAACAGTTTCCTTAGTACCGGCAATCTTAAAGCGTTTATTATCACGCTTAATGATTATGTGTTTATCGCTATCTTTGCCATTAAATTCACCACTTGAATTAAACACATAACAAACTAGTATCCCTTTTACGGTAATAATAGTCACAAGTTCATGAACAGGCACATATTTATCATTTAAATAAGAATTAAAAATAATACGATTATTACCAATTCTATTTTTTACAAAAGAACTTTTAGAAGCATCATGCTTTGTTGAAAATTTATAGTAATATTCGATAAAGTTTGAATAAATATGTTTATAAAATTTGTTTTTGTATTGGCTTTGATAAAACTTAATTGCGTTTACCATCCACATTAAGACAATTGCGGCACATAGACCATATAAAATAGTTTCCATATAAATATCCTCTACAATATTTAATCACAAATATACAAAATATTATATTTTGAAAAACAATCTAAATATTTTTTATCAACTTTTGAATTAGTAACCAAGATATCAATATCTTTAATATCACCAAATTTATTAAAGGCCACATAGTCAAACTTACTATCATCTAAAACAACACATGATTTCTTAGAATGCTTAATCACTTGTTTTTTAACTGTTCCTTCAAAGAAATCATTATTAGTTAGACCACTTTTAATATCTAGACCTACCGTTGAAATAAAGGCTAAATCAAAATTATATGGCAAATTAGAAGTATCAAAGACAAAGCTTTTAATATCACTACGATATTGGCCGCCAATTAAAATAACATTTATATCACTTCTATTTTCTAGTTCTTTTATAACAAGTAAACTATGAGTAACAATTGTTACATTTTTATTGATATAGGGAACTATTTGACAAGCCGTAGTACCAGAGTCAATAAAAATAACATCTTTATCTTTTATAAGAGTTGAGGCTAATTGCCCTATTTTTCTTTTCTTATCTATAGATCCTATTTCTCTTATGCCTATATC
>CAVEWG010000168.1:0-3385 GCA_963619285.1 Oscillospiraceae bacterium
ATACCATATATAGCCAAAACAATTACATGAATTAATAAATGTTTTTTGCCTCTATTGTCTCTTGGGTCTTCAAGTTCAGAAAAGATGTTTATTAAAGATTCCATCATGATAGTTTACTCCGTGCTTATCTAATAGTTCTTTTTGAGAATCGCTAAGTTTTGAAAAATACAGTTTATTTTCAATTTTTAAAAGATATATCTTTTTTAGTTCTTCTATTTCTTGTGCTCCATATTCTTCAATAAAGATGCCATTATTAGAAAATGTATATAAGTCAATTACTTCTATACAAGATGGTTCAATTAATCTTTTCTTAGAAGGAATAAAACCATCTTCTTTTGTAATAACGCCTAAAAACTCATCTTGTATTAAAACAGGATACTTTTTATCTTTTCTTCTTTCAGAATGAACTCTATATTTGTAATATTTATTACCTTTCTTTCTGATTGAAGTTCCTTTTTCTTTGTATTTTGTTACCCATGCAGGAAAAGCCATAACTTATATCTCTACAAGTATTATACCATGTATAATACTTAAACGAAATAAAAAAACTGGATTATTCGTACCATTATCAACAAACTAGGTTCAAAACTAATCCAGATTATAGATAAAATTTTTATGCGATTGCCCTAACTATAAATTGCACATTAACAAAAAGTCTAATATTTGTTTTATAATTTTTTTATGAACTCAAAGATTAAATTAAATATTTTTACAGTAATTCAATTTCTACTTATGATGAATCTAGTGGGTAGTGCTAACTCAATCTTAGCAAGTACTGTACTTTCCACTTTCTATGATATAGGAATAATAATGCTTGCAGTTTTAGCTGTATTGGATTTTATATATAAGCCACTAAATAAAAAAAGCATAGTATTTATTGGAATACTAATAATATTGTCAACAGTCATGGCTACCACAGCAAGAAGATTCGATATATTTTTTATGGTGCTTTTGGCTCTTGCGTTTAGGGATATTGACTTTGATGAATTTATGGCTAGAGATCTTCTTATTAGAGTCGTTATTACTATTTGGATGTTAATAAAATACTTTAGTAGAGTTGAATTTGATATTAATTCAATTATTGCGGCTAGACAAGATTTTGGTTTTGGTCACGCCAACAGTTTTGGCATGATGCTTACAATGATAAGCCTCGAATTAATGCTGGTTACAAGGAAAAAGAAAATGCGATTTATTTCGTATATTGTTTCTATTGCTTTATTGGCTGTAAATTATTATGCTTGCAAAAGTAGAACTAGCTTATTAATTCTAACGGTTGGAATTATATTCTTTGTGTTAATGGACTTGAAAGTTAATCTTCTTAAGTTTAAGATCTTTCAATTTTTATCTAGAAATTTATTTGTGATACTACTAGCTTTAAGTTTTGGATTGATCTTTGCGTATGAAGGCGGAACTGATTGGGGCTTAAAATTAGATACTCTTTTTTCAACTAGGTTATCGTTGGCTTCTCATTATTTAGACTTGTATAAAATAAATCTTTTTGGTAATAATGCAATTATATCTAATATGCCTTATGAATATGAAGGAATAAGTTATTTTACAGTAGATATGGCATATATCTTTATACCTATTATTTATGGCGTTGTTGGCACTTTAATTTATGCTTTTTTGTACAATATTACGTTTAGGAAATTGTTTAAAAAAGAAAAATATCATCATGCTATTTTGCTTATTTTAATACTTTTCTATGGAATTATGGAAACGGGACTATATAAATACCAATTCAATACTTTTATGCTTCTTATAAGCTATGCGGTGTTTGCTTTTGAAAAGGAAGATGATCCGATAAAGATAAACGTATTTTCTTTAAGTGCTTTTACATCTTTGTTTATTTTTGTTGTGATGTTTAGAACTGTAATCATGGGCAACAACTCTTTGTTTTATATAGAAGGCAATACAGATTTATATAGACAAACACAATTGATGCTTGGCTATTATGAAAAGATGCATGGTTTGAAGTTTTCAACATATGATTGGACATTGGGTTTTGGTTCTAGTTTCTACACTTTGATTAGAGATGGGTTGTTTAGCCCGTTTAATTTATTACTACTATTACTTAAAAAAGAATTGGTTGAATATGCAATCATCTATTTATACGCAATAAAACTATGTTTCTTAAGCATTACTTCAAGCATGTGGATTAGCAAAATAACAAAAAATAGAAACATCATATTAACATTTAGCGTAGTCATTGCGTTCTCTGCTATTGCAATATTATCTTGGGCCTCTGGCTTCTTTGATGTATTTGTTTTCTTACCATTGGTGTTATATTTTGTTGAAATCTATATTCAAAAAAATAAAGCGCTTGGATTTGTTTTATCTTTACTAATGGTTTGCTTGACTAACTGTGTTTATTCTATTCCGGTTGGCCTTTTTGTTGCTATTTACTATTTTGTTAGAGAAAATAAGAAAATAAAGTGTGATTTTTTATTGATAGATTTAGCAGTTGTGGGTGTGGTGTCTTTTATAACGATTCCAACTCTAGAATTTCTAAATGTAAATAGCGATGTTAATTTAATGTCGTTATTTACCTCTTTTAGTAGCTGTTATTCATTTGGGTATATTTTGATATTATCTATTGTGATTTTCTTTGTTAAGGATATTAAAAAAATAATTAAGTATATACTCAGCTTTATATTGAGCGTTGTTATTTGTATCATGCTTCAAAAGACATTTGGTTACATAGTTGTGTTTATCCCGTACCTTTATTTACTAGCGATCTTAATAGAAACATTAAATAGCAACATCAAAAACAAAAATAATTTATATTTGGGACTAGTTGGAATAAGCGATTTATTAATCATAATTGATTTGTTTATCAACGAGTATGGCGAAGAAATAATGTCTTTAAAAATTGGTATCTTGATAGTATCGATATTTGCTTGCTTTGCGATAAAGAAAGAAGTTGATAAGGGCATTTCGTTATTGATGATTTCATCGTCTTTATTTATATTTTATTTATTCTCTGAAAGTTCTTTTTATGTAAATGATATAAAGTTAGATACCAATAACAGCTCTTTAACAGCTATCTCAAATAACGATAATGGCTTATATAGGGTGATTTTTGATGACGGCGCTCACAAGAATATGAGCAAAGATACCGAAAGCTATAATTTAAACTACGCATATAGTGATTATGGAAACCGAATACCAGGTGTTTTAATTAATTCGACTTTTTATAATGATGAATTAGATGATTTTATAAAAATGTATGATTCATCTTCAAATGACGAATATACTGGATTTGAAAAAAATGAAATTAGTTTTAATAGTATTGTAGGTACAAAATATTGGTATTCATCAGATATAGAAAAGACCCCTACAAGTTTATATCAAAAAGTAGATGGAACTGATTATTACATTAACA
>CAVEWG010000169.1:0-3359 GCA_963619285.1 Oscillospiraceae bacterium
ATTGGAAGCATATCATATTGAATACGACCACAAGTTGGACAAGAAATAAGGTTTGCGACATCTTTTTTAAGACCACATGTTCTAAGTAATTTCTTGGCAACCATGACTTCTTTTACAGGATCATCACTAATCGAAATACGAATTGTATCACCTATGCCATCTAATAATAAATTACCTAAAGCAACAGAAGATTTAATTGAACTATCAATTAATCCACCAGCTTCAGTTACACCAAGATGAAGGGGATAATTGAATTCTTTACTGGCAAGATTATAGGCCTTGATACATTCAATTGGATCTGAAGACTTAAATGATAAACAAACATTATGGAAATCATTAGCTTCTAGTATTCTTAAATGATCTTTCGCACTTTCAATCATCGCTTCTTCGCTGTGCTTATATTTTTTATTTAAAGAACCACCATTTATACCGATTCTGATTGGTATATTTCTTTGTTTACAAAGTTCAACAATTTCTTTAATCTTGTCTTCGTTTTCAATGTTGCCAGGATTTAATCTAATCTTATCGGTACCATTGTTGATTGCGGCAATCGCAAAATCAGGATTGAAATGAATATCAGAAACAATAGGAATATGTATCTGTTTCTTAATTTCACTTATCGCCTTAGCATCTTCAAGCTCCAAGATTGCGACCCTAATTATTTGACATCCTGCTTTTTCTAACTCTTTGATTTGTTTAACAGTAGCGTCAACATCCTTGGTTTTTGTGTTAGTCATTGATTGAATGACTACTTTATTTTGGCCGCCAATTTGCACGCCACCAACATATATAGGTCTTGTTGTTTCTCTTCTTATCATACTTGTTTCTCCAATGCCTTTATTATCTCATCAACTTTGGATTCATCACCAGCTAATATTCCTTCTTTTACACAACAATCGATATGATTCTTTAAAATCAAATTATTTGTCTTTTTAAGTAAAGACCTAGTAGCTGATAATTGATCAGAAACATCCAGGCAATAACGATCTTCATCAACCATTTTGATAATGCCGTCAAGTTGGCCTCTTGCGATACTTAAATACTTTTTGATTTTTTCTTTATCTTTAGTCATTGACTATTTCCTTGACGTCATATCCTGCTTCTTCAATTGCGTTTTTAATTGTTTCATCATCTAAAGAAGTATTTTTGATATAAGCTTTCTTGTCTTCTAAAGAAACCTCTACATCACATCCTAAAGCCATAAGTGCTTCTTTGACGTGTTTAACGCAATTCTTGCACATCATTCCTTCTACTGATACTGTCTTGTTCATAAGTTTTATTTCCTCCTTTTTAACATTACGAATTCTTAAGGCATTGCCTAATACAAACATTGAAGATATCCACATGGCAACTGCGCCAATCATCGGATTAAGTTTTAGTCCATAACTATTATAGAAAACTCCAGCTGCAATTGGGATACATACTGTATTGTAGCCAAGGGCCCAAAATAAGTTTTCCTTAATGATACGATAAGTCTTTTTACTTAAATCATATAGAAATGAAATATCATTCAAATCATTTTTCATAAGTATTACATCACTACTTGCGCTTGCGATATCACTAGCGTTTTTAATAGAAATTGATACATCGGCAGCCGATAGGGCAATTGAATCATTAACACCATCGCCAACCATCGCAATCTTGCCATTTTCTTTTTCTTTTAAAACTAAACTATTTTTATCTTCAGGTTTTACTTCAGCAAGATATTCATCAATGCCTAAGATATTGGCAACCTTTCTAGCTGCAATCTTATTATCGCCAGTGCACATAATTGGTTTAATATTTCTTTTCTTTAGATTTTTAATCGCAACTTTAGAAGTATCTCTTAAAATATCTGTAAGATAAACAATGCCCATTAACCGATCATTTTTGCTAAGTGCGATATATGAATAATTATTCAAAATTGCATAATCTAAATATTCTTCTTTAATATTCTTGATTAACTTATTATTGCCTAATAAATAGATGTCATCTCCTTTTAGGGTTCGAACCCCCATACCTGATATAAAGGTACTAGAATCAAAAGTCATATCACCAGCTGGATATTTATTTAATATAGCTTTGGCAATTGGATGGTTTTGGCCCTTTTCCATAGAAGATAAAACATTTATAAAATCATCATCAATAATCTTAGTTTCAACAACATTTAAACTATTCTTAGTTAAAGTACCTGTTTTATCAAAAATAACGGTATTTAGTTTACCTGCAACTTCTAAGATTTCTGGTTTCTTAATTAAAACGCCTTGGGATGCACTCTTTCCAGTTGCGACCGCAATGGCAGCAGGCGTTGCTAGTCCTAGTGCACAAGGGCAACTTATTACTAAAACTGAAAGAGCGAAATTCAAACTAAGTTCTAAGTCTTTAGAAACAATCATCCAAATAATTAGGGTAAGTAGGGCAATTCCTATTACTGAGAAAACAAAATATTTTGAGATTGTATCCGCAAACCTTTCGATGGGAATTTTCTCATTACTAGCCTTTTTAGTAAGATTAATAATCTTGGATAAAACTGTTGTGCTTTCGCTTTTATTTACTTGCACATTTATTGTGCCATTGGCATTGATGGTACCGCCAATTACCTCATCACCAATATTTTTTAAAACCGGTAATGATTCACCAGTAATCATCGATTCATCTAGAGACGATGAACCATTTATGATAATTCCATCTCTTGGCACTGATTCACCTGGTTTTATTACTACAACATCATTCTTTTTTAAATCATTGATTGATATTGTGATTTCCTCGCCATCTTTTAATAAGTGTGCATTCATAGGAATTAAAGTAGCTAAGCCTCTAATAATTTTGGTTGTCTTAGCCTTGGTATTTCCTTCAATATATTTGCCCAGACTTACAATAGTAATAGTCATAGCGGCTGTTTCAAAATATAAATTATAAAAAGTATCTCCTAAATTTATCTTATATAGTGCCCATAAAGAATAAATGAAAGAAACACTACTTGATAAAGCTACTAAACTATCCATATTCGGACTTAAGGAAAATAGTGCCTTAAAACCTGATTTAAAAATATGAAAGTTAATGATAATAACTATAAAAGAAAGTATCATTTGCCAAACTTGAGACATGGTAACACCAACCATCATCATTGGATCAATTGTGTCATGATCCATATGCCCCATTGATAGATACATCAAGATGGCGCACAAAACAATTGAAATAATTAGATATAACTTGTCTTTGTTGAACTGCTTTTCCTTATTCAACATAAGCTTATATCCAGCATTGTCTACAGCTTTTGATAACTGTTCTTCATTTACTTTTGTCTCATCAAAGTTAATACAAACTTCATTATCCAAAAGATTTACTACAGCACTACTTACACCATCTATTTTATTAAG
>CAVEWG010000170.1:0-3335 GCA_963619285.1 Oscillospiraceae bacterium
GATACTTAACTCATTAGAGTTATTGAGTAGGAAACTCCTTATGCTTTAGCATAGGGGTGGTTCATTTGATCTATCTTTGGCGATTATTTTAAAAAGATGGGGTAGCAATAAGAATCAATAATTATAGAAAATATCACCTTTGAATAAAAAATAAAAGACCTTGCATAAAAAAATTCACTTGATATAATACGGGCAAATAAAGATGGAGGTACTCACATGTTCGCACGCTCACTGGTATCAATGAAAGATTTATCTAAGGATGATATCATTCACATTCTCGATGATGCTTTATCATTTTCTAATTCATATCAAGATTGGCAATTACCTTCGAAAAAGTTAGTAGCCAATCTTTTTTTTGAAGCATCAACAAGAACGCATTACTCCTTTGAATCAGCACAGTTACAACTAGGTTGTAAAGTAGCTGATATCGCTACTTCAGCATCATCAATGACAAAGGGCGAAACACTATATGATACTTGTAAAACACTTGAATCTGTAGGTTATGATGCACTTGTTATTAGAACTAGTGAAGAATTTTATTGGGAAAAACTAGAAGGAATAAATATTCCAATTCTAAATGCTGGCGATGGTGCTAATGAACATCCAACTCAATGTCTTTTAGATTTACTTACAATCTATAAAGAATTTAAAAAACTAGAAGGACTTAAGGTTGTAATATGTGGTGATATAGCACATTCACGTGTTGCTCAATCAGATAAATATGCCTTTGAAATGTTTGGCATGGAAGTTAAATTCTCAGGCCCAAAAGAATTCGAAAGAGAAGGTTATCCCTTTGTAGATTTTGATCAAGCAATCAAAGACGCAGATGTTGTAATGATGCTTAGAATTCAAAAAGAAAGAGGTGCTTTATTAGCGAATATGTCTAATGAAGAATATCTAGAAAAATATGGCATGAATCAAAAAAGATATGACATGTTAAAAGATAGTGCCATCATTATGCATCCCGCACCAGTTAATCGTGGCATTGAAATTGCAGATGAATTAGTAGAGGCCAAAAAGAGTAGAATCTTTGAACAGATGCATAATGGAATGTTAGTAAGAAAAGCTGTTATTAAACGTGCTTTTGGCTATACGAGTTTTGATTAATAATGAAAAAAATAATTAGAAATGCTGATGTTTTATATCTTGGTAAACTTCAAAAAGTAGATGTTCTTTTTGATGAAAATAAAATCTTAAAAATAGATAAAAACATAAACGAGAAATGCGAAGAAATAGATGCCGCAGGCCTTACATTATTACCTGGATTAGTAGATGTTCATGTACATTTTAGACAGCCTGGGAATGAACAAAAAGAAACAATTCATACTGGATCTCTAGCGGCTGCCCATGGTGGTTTTACAACCGTAATTGCAATGCCAAATGTTAAACCTTCTCCTGATAATGTAGAGGTTATGAAAGACTATTTGGATTTAATAAAAAAAGAATCTGTAATACATACATTACCATATGGAACAATCACTAAAAATGAAAAAGGATTAGAGCTATCTGACTTAAAAGGAATGAGAAATCTAGGCATCAAATGGTTTAGCGATGATGGGGTAGGAATGAACAATGAAGCCTTGTTAAAACAAGCGCTTATCGAAAGCGCAAAAGAAGACTTTATTGTTGCCTGTCATACTGAAGATTTAGCTTATAGAAAAAAAGGTGCATCTGTACATGATTCAAAAATAGTTACTGATAATGGATGGGTTGGCATACCTGATGAATGTGAAAGTAAACCACTTGAAAAAGATTTAAAGATTGCCATAGAAACTAAAGGAAAATATCATGCTTGTCATATATCATCTCATAAGTCAGTTGAACTATTAAAACAAGCTAAACTAGATGGTGGCAATATAAGTAGTGAAGTAACAGTTCATCATTTATTGCTTGAAGATAAAGATGTAAAAGGCACTATGTGGAAAATGAATCCACCCCTTAGAACGCACTTTGATCGCATAAATTTAATTGAAGGATTAGAAAAGGGAATAATTGATTTTATCGCTAATGATCATGCACCACATACGTTAGAAGATAAAAATAAACCAATGTGTGATGCGGCATTTGGCATTGTGTCAATTGAAACAGCTTTGCCACTTCTTTATACAGAATTTGTATATAAAGAAAAAAGATGGACACTAAATCAATTAATAGAGTGGATGTCTATAAAACCTGCACAAAGATTTGGATTAAATAATATAGGCAAGATAGAGGTTGGCTATAACAGTGATTTTACTTTAGTAAAACTAGATGAAGAAAATATAATTGATATAAATAATTTTGAATCAATGGGTAAAAATACACCATTCAATGGTTGGAATGTAATGCTTAAGGTAAAGGAAACAATAGTAAATGGAAAAACAGTTTGGAGGGATAATCAATGAAACGATACTTGGTATTAGAGGATGGTAGTTTCTATAAAGGAGAAGGTTTTGGCTACAATGAATATAAAGTAGGTGAACTTGTATTTAATACATCTATGACGGGTTATCAAGAAATACTAACAGACAATTCTTATTGTGGTCAGATAGTAATGATGACTTATCCTTTGATTGGCAACCATGGTATTAATAGAGATGATAATGAATCAGTTGTTCCCCATGTTTTTGGTTTTGTGATAAAGGACTATTGTGAAAATGCGAGTAACTTTAGAAACAAAGAAACATTGGATGCTTATTTAAATAGAATTCATGTCCCTGGAATATATGATATTGATACAAGAGAAATTACCAAAAAGATTAGAGCTATTGGTACTTTAAAAGCGTCATTTTGTGATAGAGAAGAAGAGATACAACCATTAATTGAAAAATTAAGAAATACTGATTTCTTACATAATCAAGTTGAAATGGTTTCTACCAAAAACATTTATCCAATACCAGGTAGAGGAAAAAAGATTGTGGTCATGGACTTTGGAGTAAAGCTTTCAATTTTAAGAGAACTTTCAAAAAGAGGATGTGAACTAAATGTTGTGCCATATGATACAAGTGCTAAGACAATCTTACAGATGCATCCTGATGCGGTGTTTTTAAGTAATGGCCCAGGTGATCCTGCTGATTTAACTGAAACAATTAAGACAATAAAAGAACTAATTCCTCATACTGTAATCTTTGGCATATGCCTAGGTTGTCAACTAATCGCCCTTGCCTCTGGAGCTAAAACTTTTAAATTAAAGTTTGGTCATCGTGGTGGCAATCATCCAGTTAAGAATTTAAGAACTGGTAAGATTGAGATTACTAGTCAAAACCATGGTTTTGCGGTAGATGTTGAATCATTAAAAGATACAGACTTAGAGATGAGTTATCAAGCACTTAATGATAATAGTTGTGAGGGTGTAA
>CAVEWG010000171.1:0-3325 GCA_963619285.1 Oscillospiraceae bacterium
GAATATGTGAATTTATCAAATGTATATTCTTCTTCATCTTTATTACATAAATACGCGCCTAGAAAAGGTATAAATGCTTGTTTGTTAGTGATAAAAGAAATCTTATTTTCTATTAAGACCTCCTTACGATAATTAGATAAGTTATTTAGCTTAAAAATTATTTCTACATTATCCACGCTTTTAATCTTACTTATTTGTTTCTTTAAAGCACTTATAGTTGAAAGCTCGTTTATAGGAATAAGTAGCAAACATCTTTTATCAAGAATATAAGCATTTTTTATTTCAAAAAGTTCACTTATATAAAGCGGTAATTTATTTTGTTTATTCCAGCCTTCGGTTTTTATTGTCAATCCAAACACTTTTAACACATCTTTTTTATCTTTTAACATTACAAATTATATTTTAACTTTATTAATGTTATATTACAAATTTTGATGTTAAATTATAAAATAAAAACCCTCTAGTATTAAACTAGAGGGAATAATAAGATTTATATTTGATTTAAATTAGTTAGCTTTAGTGCACTTATTTCTAATTAACTTTCCTAGTTCAAACACAGGGAAAGTAGATAATGCTAAACCAACACAAATCAATAATTCATTTGTTTGGAAAGTACCTGGAACAATATCAAATACCTCGCAAAGACCTGGAACATATACAGCAGCTAAAGTAATTAAAATCGTGATAACAGTCGCGCCAAATAGCCACCAGTTAAAGTTCTTAAACATTTGCTTAGAGAATAAAGAATGTCTTCTAGATCTCATATTGATACAACAACAAATTTCTGCAAAGTTAACAGTTAAGAAAGCCATCGCAACCGCATTTACACAATACTCTCCATTGAATATTCCACCAAATGTACCAAGTTCTAATTTATGGCCAATTACATAAGCAAGTATTTCAATTAAAGCTAAATACAAACCTTGCCAAATCATATCAACACCAGCACCATTTGCGAAAATACCTTCATCAGAACTTCTTGGCTTTCTCTTCATAACATCGCCTTCAGCCTTTTCCATACCAAGCGCTAAACCAGGTAAAGAATCAGTAACCATGTTAATCCATAGCAAGTGAACAGGACCAAGTAATGTGAAGTTTAAAATAGAAGCAACAAACATAATAACAACTTCACTTAAATTAGTAGAAAGTTGGAATTGAATAACCTTACAAACATTATCATAAATCTTTCTGCCTTCTTCTACCGCATTAACAATAGTAGCGAAATTATCATCAGCAAGTACCATATCAGCAACCGATTTAGTAACATCAGTACCTGTTATACCCATACCTATACCGATGTCAGCAGCCTTAATAGAAGGAGCGTCATTAACACCATCACCAGTCATAGCAGTAACCATACCTCTAGCCTTCCAAGCATTAACAATCTTTGTCTTATGTTCTGGTTGTACTCTTGCATATACCGAATACTTAAGCACAACTTCCTTCATCTCTTCATCAGAATACTTATCAAGCTCAAAGCCTTCAATAGCTTGTGATTCATCTTCAATAATGCCTAAGTCTTTGCCAATCGCAACAGCTGTATCCTTATGGTCACCAGTAATCATAACAACCCTAACACCAGCTTGTTTACATTCTTTAATAGCGGCATATACTTCAGGACGACATGGATCAATCATACCTACAACGCCAATAAAGATTAAATCATTTTCAATCTCACTAGCATCCTCAAACTCAGGAACCTTATCATATTCTTTATAAGCAGCACAAAGCACTCTTAGAGCCTTAGAAGCAAACAACTTATTTGTATCAAGTATTTCCTTCTTCTTAGCCTCAGTGAGCTTTTTAACACCATCATTATCTAAATAAGAACTACATCTATCTAGCATTACATCAAGTGCGCCCTTAGTATATTGGAAATACTTGCCATCTACCTTATGAATAGTAGACATCATCTTTCTATTAGAATCAAAAGGAGCCTCAGAAACTCTAGGTTCAATTTCCTCAAGCTCATACTTAGGCATATCTAATGAATAAGCATAATTAACTAAAGCGCACTCAGTAGGCTCACCGACCGCACTAGTTTCATTCTTTTCAATAGTCGCATCAGAACATAAAGCCATAGCCTTAGCAAGCAATTTCTCATCGCTTGCGAAGTGTTCAACAACAGTCATTTTATTTTGTGTTAAAGTACCTGTTTTATCTGAACAAATAATATTTGTACAACCAAGTGTTTCAACAGCAGTAAGCTTTCTAATTAAAGCTTGACGCTTTGCCATTGAACTAACACCAATTGATAAAATTACAGTAACAACAGCTGGTAAACCTTCTGGAATTGCCGCAACAGCTAAAGCAATAGCCGCAATGAAAGTATCAAGAGCAATGGAACCAAAATCAGTCAAAGTAAGATTATCTGTTAAAATAGCTGATTCAACCAAGCCCACCACAAACACTACAATACAAATACCAATTACTAATTTCGTTAAGAAGTTAGATAATTCAGTCATCTTCTTTTGTAAAGGCGTTAACTCTTTACTAGCCTTATTTAGTGCATCAGCAATCTTACCAACTTCTGTATCCATGCCACAGGCAACAACAACAGCCTTACCCCTACCATAAACGATAGTTGAACCATTGTAGACCATATTTTTTCGATCACCTAAAGTGATATCTTCCTTACCATCTTTAAGCATTAAAGTATCAATAAGCTTATTAACAGGAACAGATTCACCAGTTAAAGCAGCTTCTTCAGCCTTTAGAGAATGTGACTCAATAATACGACAATCAGCCGGAACTGTATCACCTGCTTCAAAGACAATTACATCACCTACACAAATATCTTCACTTTTTACAACACTTACTTTTCCATCTCTTAACACCTTAGATGTAGAAGCTGTCATCTGCATTAACGCATCCATGGCTCCCTCAGCCTTAGTTTCTTGAACAAGAGACATAATGGTGTTGATAATAACGACCACCAAAATAATAATTACATCCGCAAACTCTGATAGATTAAAGCCATCCTTCATTTGCAACGCATTAACTACAGCTTGTAAAGCAGCAGCAGCTAGTAGCATGATAATCATCGGATCAGAAATAGACCCTACAAACTTTTGAAATAAAGTTTCTTTTTCAGCTTCCTTTAATTTGTTTTTGCCATTCTTCTCAAGTCTTTTACTAGCTTCATTACTACTTAAACCATTTTCGCTAGTATTTAGACTCTTTAAAACATCTTTGGTTTCTTCTAAATAATACTTCTCCATTCTTCCTCCATATAAAATAAAAACTCATGTATATACATGAGCAAATCTTATAATCTAATATCTCATGTATTACAAAGTTTAATACATGAGTCTCACTTTTTAAG
>CAVEWG010000172.1:0-3279 GCA_963619285.1 Oscillospiraceae bacterium
TACATTATTTTTCTAGAGTATTTAAAGAAAAGTATGGAATAACACCTACTTCATACGCTAAATCAATAAGCTAATAGCTTTCAATCTCTTTTAATAATTCATTATAGACTTCATCACTGTCTTTTACTTTGCCTTGTTTTATTTCCTCTTCAGCTTCAGCTAATATTTCATATAATGATATCTTTTCTTCTAACATGATTAACCCTCCTACACGCATATAATAAAAAGATTGCCATATTCGACAATCTTATTGTTAATATCTAATTAGATACCTTCGCCATCGTTTACTTCTTCATCGATAGCCTTTGGCATTTCAAATAATTGAATACTATCTCTACCAACATTTAGCGCAGTAGAGACAAGCATATCAACATCATCAATCATTGTTCTTGCCATTACGATTTCACATAGCATTGGAAGTGAAGCGCCACCGATTACCTTAACATTAGGCTTGCCAGCAGTAACGATAGCAGCAGTCTTGAAAGGTGAACCACCTGCCAAGTCAGCAAATATTATAATGCCATTGCAATCACTTAATGTGTCAACCGCATACTTCATATCAGCCTCTAATTTTGCAGTACCTTCACCATCAAAATCAACCGCTACATAATCCTTTTGCGGACCAGCGATTAAGTCAACTGAGGCAGTAACACCTGTTGCGAAATGACCATGTCCTGTAACAATAACACCTATCATCTATTCTCTCCCCCTTATTTTGAATATGGGTAAATATTAACTCCTTTAACTACCCTATTTACTGTACCACTAGGACAAGGTGTATCAGGTTGAACACCACACTTAAGCGACTTGTAAACAGCGATAATTTGAGCAACATTTACGTACTCTAAACCTAAGTACACATTATTATATCTTTTTTCATTATTAAATGAAATAAAGTAATCGCCTAAGTCCTTAACACTTGGATCATCATAACTTGAAACAACTAAAATCTTATTACCATTTCTCTCAGGTGCCATCTCCTTAACAATATCAACATCATATTGTCTAGTATATGGATCATCTGATAAATAAACCACTTCTAAAGAACCAGGACAAACAACTGACTTAGGACCATGTCTAAAGCCCATTGTAGTATCAAAAGTAGTCATAATCTTTCCAGCTGTTAGCTCACAAATCTTTAAAGCAGATTCTTGAGAAACGCCCTTTAAACAATTTGAACCAAGATAAACAATTCTTTCAAAATCAAATTCATCAACAATCTTCTTACAAGTTTCATAGTTTGTTTGATGGAACTTACTAGTCTTATCCGCAATATCCTTAACAATTGGTTCAATTTCATCTAATTTATCAATATTGAAAGATAAAACAGTAGCTAAGTACATATTAGAATAAGAAGATGTCATCGCAAAAGATTGATCATGTGTCTCAGGAGTTAAATTAATTGCGTAACAATTATCCTTACCAACCGCAAACTTAGATAAAGCGCCATCATGATTACATGTAACAAATAAATGATGAATATTCTCACATACTGTATTTGCTGCTTCTACTGCCGCAACAGATTCTGGTGAATTACCACTTCTACCAAAAGAAACAAGTAAAGTTGGCTTAGTTCTAGAAATATAATCCTCAGGACAAGCAACAATATCAGTTGTTCCATATGACTTAACCTTGAAATTATTTAAAGGAGACAAGAATGGGAAAATAGAATTACCAACAAATTCACTAGTACCAGCACCAGTTAAAATAATGTCATAATCATCTTGACTAATTACTTTATCAATTAAAGCCTTGATAGAATCCTTCTCAGCCTTTACTTGATTAAAAGTCTTAAGCCAAGTTTCAGGTTGTTGATGGATCTCCTTAGAAGTCCAATAACTACCTACTTCTTTCCATTGTTCTTCATTGCGATCAAATATCATAATATAAAGTTCCTTCTTTCTTTTCGCCATCATTTTAACAATTTTAAAATAAATTTATATATTTTAAACAAAAAGTACAAATTTCAACCTAATTAAGTAAACAAAATAAACAAAATAACAAGATAATTCACATATAATATTTAAGGGGACGTTATTATGAACAATAATTTTAAACAAAAAGAACTAGAAGGAATAAATATCTATAGAGATCGTAAGAACCAAAAAGTATATTTAGATCCCTTCACTAAAAAAGGATATGTAATTACTCCAAATAAAGAAAAGTCATTTCAAACCCTAAACAACGTACCACTATATACCGTACTAGTTGGTGTATTTTGTTACGTATTATTTGAATTCCCATGGTGGATATCGCTTATTGCCATGATTGCCACTGCCACACTACTTGAATATCGATTCTATAAGTTTTTAAACAATTGCACAGTATACGCAAACTTTAAACCAGATAAGAAAAATCAACCTACTTCATATAGTTCACCTGATTCAATTATCTATTTAAAAATAGCACTATTTACAATACTAGCAATATTACTAATCCTATCAGTGACAATCTATGAAGCATCTTCTAAAGTAGTCTTCTTTGGTTCTATCGCAATTGGTATTGTATGTTTCTTTATCGCAATTAAATACTTAACAATAATTATTGCTAGAAAAAGAAAATGATAAAAGCGATTATATTTGACTTAGACAATACACTAATCGATAGACAAAGAGCCTTTAAAGAAATGCTGATAAGAAAGTTTACTAGCCTATTTAATGACGAAAAACTAGTAAACGATATGGTAAAAGACGTCATTGATTGGGACAATAATGGAACAGTTGAAAGAATAGTTGTCTTTAAAAAATGGGCAGATAAATACAACGTAACTTGCATTACGCCTGAACAATTAGATAAAGAATGGTCTAACGAATCAGGATCGGTTACCTTTTTATATGACGATGTAAAAGAAACACTAGTAAAACTAAAAGAAAAATATAAACTAGCTATTCTTACAAATGGAAACACTATATCCCAAAGAAGAAAGCTAAACACAATAAACATTTACGATTTATTAGACTATACGTTAGTTTCTTCTGAATATATTGTTAAAAAACCTGATAAACAAATATTTGAATACACTGCTAAACAATTAGGCCTAAGCACAAATGAATGTATATATGTAGGCGATAACTACAATATCGATGTACTTGGATCTAGAAATGCCGGTATGACACCTATCTTTGTATCAAGAAAAAATGAAATACACGATGATGTAACTACCATTAAAGAAATAAGCGAATTATTAATAATTCTCTAAACAAAAAGCCCAAACGGGCTTTTTGTATATCCTAATTAATTATTATCTGGTTTAGGATGATTTGGATTGTACCAATGTGA
>CAVEWG010000173.1:0-3258 GCA_963619285.1 Oscillospiraceae bacterium
CTACCATCTTTGAGTTCATTTCCTTCAAGTTTGTCATTGATAATGCCCCATAAATCATCTAATGTTAAATTACTTGTATTTAATGGCTTTGTTTTAAAATGTATAAAGCATGTTAGTTTTTCATAGTTTTCTTTTTCTAAACTGTATTCCTCTAGATTCCTATAAAACGGAATACTGGCAATCAAACATTTTTTCTTATTATCAGTATCTAACTTTCCATCTTTAATTTGTTCTATTATCACTTTTTTAAAGAAATCATTTCTATACTTGAATGTGCCCATATATAGATTGCTTTTATCATCTTTTTCTATGATGAAACAATTTTCTCTTCTAGCATCTAGACCATGTGTCAGGCTTCTATAGAAATCAAAGTTATGAGTTAGCACTAATAGATTAACGTTTAACTCTATGGAAATGTCTCTTAAATACTCTACAATAGCAAACTTATTCTTATAATCAAAAGAATCAGCTATGTCATCAGCTATTATCAAACATCTATTATTACTATCATTAAACTCTTCTTTTATTCTTTGAATATCAAACAATATATGTAAAAGATATAAGGCTCTTTTCTCGCCCATGCTTAATACTTCGTTAAGTTGATCTTCAGATACTTCCTGGCTTTCTTCTATACCATTTGAATAATCGAACATTACATTAGGCGTTTCATCTTTTAATAAGAAGTTTGCTTTATTAGTGATTTTCGCTTTGAATGGAACTTTAAATCTTCTATTAAATTCATCTAGAACATTTTTCCATATTTCTGATTGCTTAGAAGCTTCCTGATATATGTCCTTTATTTGTTTTGAATAAGATGAAATTTTGTCATAATACACTTTAAATGGTTGTTCAAGCGAACCGAAATAATTCAGCCAAAGCATCTTTTTAAAATCTTTAATATCAACGAGAAACGGTATGATGTTTTTATTGTCAGCCAAGATATTTCTTAGTTTACTTGTTTCGTTATTGGCGACTAAAATTTTATTGATTTTTTCAAATACATCTTTAAGTTCTGGTTGCTCATATAATTTTTCAGTTTCTTCTTCAACGATATCCTTCCATTCTTTAAGTGAACTTATTGTAACTTCATTTTTCAAAACTATTTTATGGCCAGCAGAAAATAAATCATTACTACTGATTGATTTTGTTAAATTTGTTATACATCTATCATTAAATTCTTTATTAAGAATAACACTATTAGATAATAGTTTATCTAACTGTTCAATATATTCTAAGATTTTGCATTTAAAATCCTGACTATCAAAGACTTTAATGGTTTTATCGTTAAATACATCGATATATCTGATTTCGGCAATCGAACCATCCTTTTTCTCCATACTATTATTTAAGAAACCAAAAATATCAGTCCAGTCACTTTCTTTGTTTAGATCAAAATCTTCAATTAATGTTTCTTTAATTTTGTTTTTAGATAATCCACTTAATTCATTTAACTTTGTTTCAACTTGCTTTATATCATCACTAAATTTATCAATTATAGAATTATACTCATTTCTTATATCGTCATCAGCCAACAATGTGTTAACATTCTCACGAGTAAATTCTAATGTGTCATCATATGAATTAATAACATAGACATCACTAGCTTTACATGAATTTCCCTCTTTTGATGGATATATATAATCATTGCCATTGTATTTTATAAGATATGAAGTATTTGCTTCTTCATACACTCTATCTTTAGTCTTAGAACCTTTAGATAAATCTTCAAACGTCTTAGCCAAAGAAGTCTTCATTGTTCCATTAGGAGCATATATTAAAGCTACATTGCTTTCAGTAAAATTCATTTCGGTTAATTTAAAATCTTTAATACCATAACAATTTTCAAAATGACCGCTTAGCGTTTGACTTGAAGTACTATTGTGCTTTTCTTTGTTAGCCATATATTGTAAACTCCTTTCTATATTATGAGAAATATCCATATGTGTCTGATGTACATTTAACAAGTGGATGACTTATTAAAAACAATTCCAGTTTTTCTCTTTCTTTATTGTTTAAGACAGTATTGTATCCATTGTTTGATGATATATGATACTTAGTTTTATCTATGTTATCTTGACTAATAGAAATAGAACCGGGTTCTATAAGAAATTTATATTGATCAGGAACATCATTTAGTTTTTCTTTCCATTCATACTTGCCAGGTAGATAGCCTCTTCCATAAACTTCAGTCAACTCAGGTATTCTCCATTCATTACCATATTTTTTTGCAGTACGTAGCTTTCCTCTTCTTATCCATTGACGCACAGTTACCTCTTTAACATTGTATAGTTGAGCATATTCTTCACACGTTAGCATCTTTGTCTCAACTGTTAACAAAGTAAATTCTTGATCAACTGCTTTTGAGGTTATATACTTATTATCATTAAATTCAACGCTAAAAGCGTGTTCAAGCATAAGAGAAATACCATCGCTATTTATATGATAATAATAACCCCACATACCAGAAGGAGCATCAAAAAGTAATGTATTATCCAGAACAGAAACAAAGCGATTAATTAAGTTATCAAGAACAGCATAATAAGATGGCGAATGTTTTAAATCTTCTTTTGATCTTAGTTTCCATTCTAATTTTGTAAGTTTGATAGCTTTTTTAACATCATCTTTTGTTGTTAGTGATACAGATTGATAATAATCTATCATTTCTTCATCACTCTCAAATTCATGTCCCATAGCATGCATCTCCTTTTCTATAGTCGTATTATAGCAATACAATATTTATAATTCAACAGTTTTTGTATTGTTTTAATACAATTTATTTTTATAAAAGTATATATCTTTTTTATAACTATGTGCTCTAAAATATAAGCACAATAGCAGAAATATTCTAACTTTTGTGCTAAACCAAATTCTTATCTCAACAATTACTAGACGATTATTTCAAACCACTTCTTATTTTCAGTTCTTTAACTACATCAGGATTTTTCTTTAGCCATTTGATTAATTCTTCATCTACAATAGCCTCACTAGCTTCTATATTGCCTACACCAGTTAATATCCAGTTATAGTTAATGTTGAAACAAGTGGCTATCTTTCTAAGAAAATCATTAGACGGAGTTACTTTATTAGTTTCTACGCAATAAACTTGTCTTTTACTATAGCCAATTGCATCCGCAAATTCTTGTTGTGTTAGCCCCTTTTGTTTTCTAAATTGTTTTATTCTCAACCCTACAGTTTCTTTATCAACCCTTGCTGTCAATTGTTCTTTCGTGAACATATCGCCTTCACCAGTTACAAGCC
>CAVEWG010000174.1:0-3211 GCA_963619285.1 Oscillospiraceae bacterium
AAGATGGAATTCCGATAGGACTTGGCTACTTTGCGGTATCCTTTTCTCTTGGTGTATATGCAGCAAACGCAGGATTAACACCTATTCAAGGTGCAATTGCCTCATTACTAACAAATGCTTCCGCTGGTCAATATGCTGGTTTTATGGTAATCGCCACTAACGCTTCTTATATGCAAATGGTGATTATGACTATTGTTGCCTCTCTACGTTATTTATTAATGTCAGCAGTATTATCAAATAGATGTGATGAAAACATGAGTCTAATCCATAGATTCCTATTAAGCTTTTATATAACCGATGAGATCTTTGCGATTACAATTGCTAGAAGTAAAAAGATTGAACCATTCTATACTTATGGTGCTGTTTTACCTGCCACTACATTATGGGCAAGTGGAACACTAATTGGCATACTTGCTGGTAATATTTTGCCAGCTAGAATTGTATCGGCATTATCAGTTGCCCTTTATGGCATGTTTATTGCGATAATTATCCCACCATGTAAGAAAGATAAATATATTCTAATAGGTGTTGTAATATCATTCTTGTTAAGTTATTTATCAACTTACTATATTCCCTATATCAAAGATATAAGCAGTGGCACAAGAACAATTATTCTTACAATTATCATTTCATCATTTATGGCTATTATAGTCCCTAGAAAGGATAAAGATGCATAATACTTGGATATATATTCTAATAATGGCTTTAACTACTTTTGTTATTAGAGCTTTGCCAATGTTTCTCATAAGAAAGCCCATTACTAATAAATTCATTAATTCATTTTTATACTATGTGCCTTACATCACTTTATCAGTTATGACCTTTCCAGCTATAGTAGAAGCTACCGATAGCTTACTTGCAGGATATATCGCTTTAATAGTTGGTATTATTGCGGCACTTAAAAACGCTAATTTAATAACAGTAGCTTCTTTGAGTTGTCTAACTGTTTTAATTATTGAATTTATGATTTAATAATTTCATGAAAAAAATATTATGTTTGCTATTAGCACTACTATTATGTGCATGTAACTCTACTCTACCAAAGCCAGAACTAGCTGATGGTATTAGAGGAAGCCAACTTGGAATAGATAAAAATATCAATGAATCTACTATTGACAATTATCTAAATCGAAGTGATGCGGTATATAGAGATATGCGAATGCTAAAAGATGAAGCTAATTATGAAGCCATTGGTGGTGATAGTTATCTAAGTGGCTATGTTAAAGGCTTTGAAGTTGTTCCTTATCCATATCTATGTAATGTAACGGGTCTACCAGATGAAGTAGGTTATTCTTATACTGGTACTACCCTATTTACTTTAAATGATGATGGTACATACACTGCTAACTATAATGAAAGTAATGAAATACTAGAATCACTATTTCCTAAAGATAAAGTAATCTTTCTAATGTGTGGTGGCGGTGGCTATGCCGGTATGACTAAAAACTTGCTAGTATCGCAAGGCTATGACGCTGATAAGATTTATAACGTTGGTGGTTATTGGTACTATGAAGGTAAAAACAGTGTATCTACTAAAAATGACGATGGAACTTATGATTTCTCAAATGTAACATATCATGAAATTGACTTTGATTCTTTAACGCCAGTTGATGGTTATGATCCTGATTATCAAAAGAATAATCAAAAAGAAGACGATGCTACAAGCGAATCATTAATTAACAGTATTAGAAATGTTAACAGCCTTCATACAATGATTGAAGATAAAGAAACTTTCTTATTAATGATTTATCTAAGTGGTTGTACATCTTGTGCAGCATTTAAACCAATTGTTGAAGAATTAGCTGCATCAAAACAAGTAAGTATCTATGAAATAAGTTTGGATAATGTAAAAGATGATTATCCAGAGATCAAATATACACCAGCTTTCATGGTCTATAAAGATGGTGAATTATTAGGCTATCTAGACGCAAATAAAAATGAAGATAGTATGTATTACGAGAATGTATACAACTTGTCTTCATGGGTTAAACAATATTTAAATATTGAAATTGTTAGTGGCGAAGCAATCAACAATGAAACAAAATGCGACAGCAACGCTTGTTCGCTTAGTGACTAGCTTTAACAACGTGATTTAATAATATTGAAGTAGTAATAGAACCAATACCACCAGGAACAGGAGTTAAGTTTTTGACGATTGGTTCTATTTTTTCATAGTCGCAATCACCACATAACTTACCCTTTTCACCGTTAAAGTTTAATCCTACATCAATAACTGTTTGATTAGAATTTACATAAGTTTCATCAATTGATTCCATTACTCCTGTAGCACATATTAAGATATCAGCTTTCTTACAAATATCACCTACATCTTTTGACTTAGAATGAACGATAGTAACAGTTGCATTTTCTTTAAGAAGTAACATTGAAACGGGTTTACCTATAACAAGAGACCTGCCTAGTACTACAATGTTTTTGCCTACCAAATCAATATTATAGAAATGAAGTGTTTCTATAACCGCTTCAGCAGTACATGGCGAGAAAGTATTATTACTTCCTACAAATGTTCCAGCTAAAGATAAATCACTACAGGCGTCAACATCTTTTTTAACGTTGATATGATTCCTTACTTCTGTGTCTTTAAATTGACTAGGTAAGGGTCTAAAGATTAAGATGCCACTAATACTATCATCGTTATTAGCTTCATCTAGTTTGTTGTAGAAATCTTTTGAGTTACATTCTTCATTAAATAAATACTTAACTACTTTGATACCTAGTTTTTCACTTTTTTTATCAATACCTCTTTCATATGAAGAGTCATTATCTTTATTGCCTACTTTAAAAATAGCTAAACAAGGATTATGTCCTTGTTTTTCTTTAATAGATAGTTCGTCAATATAATCAGCTACTGCTTTTCCTTTTAAAATATTTGCCATTTTATAATCTTCCTAAAATATAATCATATGTTTGTATCGCTAAGAAAGCATATTTATCCATTAAGCCTTTAGCTTCACTTTCCACGTTTCTTGCATATTCTTTGTTGTTCATTAAACGTGTATTAACCAAAACATTAGCGTATGCCCCTTTTAAGGCACCATAAGCTAACATTACCGAAGTTGCCACATCGCTTACTACAAGTTTAGAACTGATATCTTTAAGTCTTGAATCTATCTCTATTACTCTGCAACACGTCCTAACAATATGAAGTGGCGGCATGACTGCATCTTGCAGACATTTTTCAATAATATTAAAG
>CAVEWG010000175.1:0-3159 GCA_963619285.1 Oscillospiraceae bacterium
CTGTTGTAAGCTAGAACCCCGCGACTTTAGTCGTCGGGAGTATCAGGACAATCCAATCATTGGCCAAGAAATTAGAATATACTATGATGGAAATATAGTGAATGATAGAGTTGATAATGTATATTTGATATTTCGTGAAAATCACTACTGATTTAAAGATATATGCATTGACTTGGCGTATGATATTTAGATGCTAATGAACAAAGGCATAGAGCTTGTCGCAAAACAATAATGACAAGCTTTTCTTTTACAATCTTTTTACAGTAATAAATATTTATCCTTTACATGACTTTTTTATATTATTTGGTGTAGGGAAAACCTATGGAGGATAAAAATGAAAAAGATTATTAAGTTAAGTATTGTATTTGTCTTAATGTTAAGCTTAGTAGCTTGTAGTAAGTCAAGTAATGAAAGTTCAGATTCTACAGCTGATTCATCAACAAGTGAAACAGGTACAGTTTCAACTGATGGTTCAACTTCAATGGAAAAAGTAATTGGTGCCTTAGGTGAATCATTTATGGCAAACAATCCAGGTGTAACATTCACATATAATCCAACAGGATCTGGTAGTGGTATTACAGCAGTAAGCGAAGGAAGATGTGATATTGGTTTATCTTCTAGAGCTTTAAAAGATGAAGAAAAGGCTAATGGCTTAGTTGAAACAGTTCTAGCATATGATGGTATCGCTGTTATTGTAAACAATGATAATCCTGTAACTGATATTTCACTTGAAGATTTAGCTAAGGTATATACAGGCGAAATTACTAATTGGAAAGATTTAGGTGGTAATGATGCTGAAATAGTATTAATTGGTAGAGAAGCTGGTAGTGGTACAAGAGATGGCTTTGAATCAATTACAGGTACTGCTGATAAATGTGAGTATAGACAAGAACTTACAAGTACAGGTGATGTTATTACTACTGTATCGCAAAATCCAGACGCAATTGGTTATGCTTCTTTAGCTTCTGTTAAGGATAGTGTTAAAGCATTGAGTGTAAATGGTGTTACAGCTAGTGAAGATACTATTAAAGATGGAACTTATGCGATTCAAAGACCATTTGTTCTAGTAACTAAAGAAGGTGTAGAATTATCTGCTACTGCTCAAAAGTTCTTTGATTATGTAACTAGCAAGGATGCTAATGAAATTATTACAGCCGCAGGGTGTGTTGCTGCTAACTAATTAAAAAGGATTGAGGGCCTTGGCCCTCTTTTGTTCATTATGAAAACAAAAAGAATAAAAGAAGATATTATACATGGAATCTTTTTAATACTTGGATTAATTACGGTAGCTTGTGTTCTTTTGATTTCGTTGTATTTGATTATTGCCGGCATTCCAGCGATTAAAGAAATTGGCTTTATTAAGTTTATGTTTGGAACTAAATGGGCGCCAACTTATAGCGAACCAAGTTATGGAATACTTCCATTTATCTTGACAAGTATCTATGGAACATGCGGAGCTATTGTTATTGGTGTTCCAATTGGCTTTATGTGTGCTGTATATCTATCAAAGATTGCTAGTAATAAAGTTAAAAAGATTGTATCAAGTTCTATAAGTATGTTGGCAGGCATTCCATCGGTTGTATATGGCTTGGTAGGTATGTTAATACTTGTTCCAGGTATTAGAAAAATATTTAATATTCCCGATGGTTCAAGCTTACTTGCGGCAATTATTGTATTAGCTATCATGATACTTCCTTCTATCATTAAAGTTAGTATTACGGCACTAGACGCTGTACCAAAAGAATATGAAGATGCATCTTTGGCACTTGGAGCAAGCGAGATTGAAACTTATTTTAAAGTAAGTGTAGTAGCTGCCAAAAGTGGAATTATCACATCTATTGTCTTGGGCATTGGCAGAGCAATAGGCGAGGCAATGGCAGTAATGATGGTATCTGGCAATGTTCCAAATATGCCTGAACTTTTCCAATCAGTGCGTTTTCTTACAACAGCGGTTGCTAGTGAAATGTCTTATGCAGCAGGACTACAAAGACAAGCCTTATTTTCAATTGCGTTAGTGCTATTTATCTTCATTATGCTTATTAATGCGTGTTTAAATTTTTTCTTAAAGAAGGTCAAATAATATGAATGGATTAACTAAGAAAAGAAGAATTTATATTTCTACAATGAAGGTGTTAATGTATATTTCGATCGCTTTAACAGTTGGCTTAGCATTATTCATGATTGTGTATGTATTAATGAAGGGCTTGCCTAATATTACATGGACTTTACTTTCAACTTCACCTAGTTATTTGAGTGATTCAATTGGCATTTTGCCTGATATCTTAAATACAGTTTACATTATCATTACTACATTGATGTTTATTATTCCACTAGGTGTTGGTGCTGCTATATATTTAAATGAATATGCCACAAATAAAAAATTGGTAAGTGTAATTGAATATGCGACTGAAACTTTATCAGGTATTCCATCAATTATCTATGGCTTAGTTGGTATGCTGTTCTTTTGCGAATTACTAGGCTTTAAGACTTCTTTATTAGCTGGTGCATTAACTCTTGCGATAATGAATTTACCAACGATTATTAAAACTACATTAGAAAGTTTAAAGACGGTACCAAATAGTTATAGAGAAGGTGCCTTTGGCCTAGGGGCTGGTAAATGGCGTGTTATTAAAACGGTAGTACTTCCAGGATGTGTTGACGGTATTGTGACAGGTTGTATTCTATCAATTGGAAGAATTGTAGGGGAGAGTGCTGCCTTATTATTTACAGCAGGTTTATCGCATACTTTAAATGGTTTTGTTGATGCTTTAAAAACATCAGGGGCAACACTTACGGTTGCTTTATATGTATATGCAAAAGAACGTGGTGAGTTTGGTGTAGCGTTTGGTATTGCGGCAATTTTGATGATACTTACTTTAATAATTAATATGCTTGCTGAAATGATTGGTAATCAAATAAAGAGGAAAAACAATGGATAATAATACAATAATCAGTGTAAAAAATCTTGATTTATATTATGGAGACCATAAGGCGCTTAATGGAATTAATATGGATATTAAAGAAAATTCTATTACAGCCTTTATTGGTCCTTCAGGATGTGGCAAGTCAACGTTTTTAAGAACACTTAATAGAATGAATGATCTAATTCCTAATGTAAAAATAACGGGATCAGTAATTTATGATGGTAAAGATATATAT
>CAVEWG010000176.1:0-3144 GCA_963619285.1 Oscillospiraceae bacterium
TTTTAGAACTAGTTCTGTAAAAGATTATGGTTCTTTGTCTAATCAAAATATTGATGATTTACAAGTAGGGGCAAGAATTGAAGAAAATGATTTAAAGGAATCTCCACTTGATTTCGCACTTTGGAAAAAGACTGATGAAGGCATTAAGTGGCAAACTCGTTATTCAGTAGGTAGACCTGGTTGGCATACTGAATGCGTAGTTATGATTAATAAGGAACTTGGCCCACTTATTGATATCCATGGTGGTGGTAAGGATTTAAGATTTCCACATCATGAAAACGAAAGAGCTCAATCAATGGCTGTTAATAATTCTGAATTAGCAAACTATTGGATGCATTCAGGAATGATTGATATTAATGGTGTAAAGATGTCTAAGTCTTTAGGTAACTTTATTACGGCGAAAGATATCTTAAGTAAGGTTGATCCAATGGTTCTAAGATGGTTCTTATTGGCTACTCAATATAGAGATGATGTAAATGTATCAGATGAAATTATTGAAAGCAGTAAGGTAGAACTTAATAAGATTTTACAAGCTTATAAACAAGCTAAGGTTAAACTATTGACTTATTCGAACCCCAATATAGATTGTTCATTGAATAAAGAGCTATATGATAAGTTTATGGAAGCTATGGCTGATGATTTAAATACGCCAAATGCTTATGCGACTATCTTTGAAATTGTTAAGAGTATTAATCAAAAAGTAAGAGTTAAAGAAATAGATTATCCTTCTTTAGCGAGTGATGTTTATACACTAGAAAGATGTATGAATGTTTTGGGTATTTTACTTCCTAGTATCAATATGACTAGCGAAGATATAGATCTTTACAATGAATGGATGTTAGCTAAGGCCAATAAAGATTTTGAAAAGGCTGATGGTCTAAGAGCTACTTTAACTGAAAAAGGAATTCTTTAATGGATATTAAAGAAGTAAGTTCTAATTCTTTGAGTTTTATTGGCGATGCCGTGTATACCCTAAGAGTTAGAGAATATTTTGTGACAAACAAATATCAATCTAGTAAAGGCTTGCAAAAGATGTGTAATACTTACAATTGTGCCAAAGGGCAAATGAAGGTATTTGAGTATTTAAATGGTTTAAATTTCTTTAATGAAGCAGAGCTAGATGCCTATAAAAGAGGTAGAAATCATATTACGCATATTCCTAAAAATGGTGATTTAAAATCATATCAATGTGCAAGTGGTTTAGAGGCTATTGTGGGATATTTATATCTAACCAATAAAGATAGACTAGAGGATATGTTTAATAAAATATTTGAAGTTGATTTAATGAAATAAGCTCCTTAATCGGAGCTTTTCTTAAGCAAATCTAGTAATGTGTATTCATTATTTTTAATATTCGAAACTCTATGATATTCTTTTATCGCATCCAGCAATTTTGAAATATTAGAAAAATAAGTTTTCACAAAATCATATGTTTTCACATTAGACATATGCAATATTTGTTTACAATATTCGCTTGGTTTTAAATTGGAATGTTTGTAGTCGTTGTATTTGTTTTCACTACATATTATTAGCATTTCAATCTCTGGTGCAGTAATAACGTTGATGATATCTACTTTATTTTTGTACGCTTTTGAGATTTTAAAACATTCGTTTCTTGAATCTAGGATTCTGATTATCGTTACCTTATCATTAAAGCTTTTACGTAGATATCTTTCTTCAAATTTCTTGGCTTGCCTTAATCTAATGATTTTTTCATCTATCAAATCTACCTTTGTGAAGGAAAGCAGATTGTTTTCTAACAAGATGTCAATAATGGCAGCTTCACTGCCACCTTCACATAATACAGCAATATATTTCGAAAATTTCATACTAGGAAGTTATTTTCTTTTTCAAGCGCATATACGCTTCATAATTTGGAGTAGTATCGCCTAGCAACCCGCTTTGGTAAGCATCGCTTTTTTTGATGTCATTTCTTTTTAGAATATCGCTAAGGTTTGTGACGGTAATTCCTTTTGTATTCCTTGTGATGAATATATAATCATTGCGATCATATATATCTAATAGTTCCGAATAATGAGTAGTAAAGAATATTACCGCACCTTTTTTATTTATATTTTTATCCATGAATAAGTTTAGTAAAGAAGCTACTATTTCTTTATTGAAGTGATTTTCAATCTCATCCATTAATAAATATCCACCCGATTCTAATACATATTTAACAACTGAAAATGTGACAATACCCTTGATTGTACCAGAAGATAGATATAATTCTATATCGGCAATATCGTTTAAGATAATTTCGTCCTTGTCTTTAAATTTTAAGTTTATGATGGTTTTATTATTATTCCTTTTGATAGATAATTTATCAATTGTTGGATCAAGAAACGAAATGATTTCTAAAGGGATATTATCAATTGGAGGCAATGTGTTCATATTTGTATAAGATAATAAACTATATATATCTATCTTTTGATTATTTTTTCTATTATGAGCAATTATGAAACTGATATCATCAGGCAAATAAAGTTCATTTGTATCTCTGGTGGAAGCGGGTTTAACATTATCAAAATCAGTTAGATATTTTTTTGACTTAACGCTAGCAATATTTTTTTCATAAAAAGTTTCTGAAAGTATTGAATAAGTGTAGCAATTATTAATATTCTTATGAGAGGTTAAAACGGTTTCAAGAAGGCAAACATTATTTGAAGAATCAATAAAGTATATTTTAAAAGCAGCATTTTCACATCCACTTAAAACCTCACTACATTCAACGTGATTTATTGGTTCATTATTTAATAAATGAATACATAAATTGATAACTTTTAAAACAGAAGTTTTTCCAGAAGCATTAATGCCAATAAATGTACATGCTGGATTTAGATAGAAATCATTATAAAGATTATAAAGATTATCTTTATCTTCATCATTTACTCTTTGTGTGGCATAGAATTTTAAATCAAGCTCATCCTTGAATAAAGGAAGCCCATCTACTTTAATACGTAATATCTTCATGTTACCTCCAATTAAAAACGTTAAATACGTTATTATCTTTATCTAACATAATTATAATAAGAAATAAAGAAAATAACAACGTAAAATACGTAATTAAATGATTTAAAATGGTAATTTATATAAAAAATCCGCTAGATAAAGCCATAGCTTTAGCATAGTGCTGTAAGTAGC
>CAVEWG010000177.1:0-3125 GCA_963619285.1 Oscillospiraceae bacterium
GATAACAAGACTACGCTTGATTCAACTGTAAGGATTGCTAATAATACTTTATATATAACATCTAAGCCTTATGCCACTCCTAAACGTCAAATTAAATATTTTTTCTATAAACAAATATTAAATGTAAATGAAGGTGATGATGCTTCAAGTTATTTACCTACTAGATTTAGAGTAATACTAGAAGGAAATATCTATAAGTATCTTGATGTAGATTATAGTAATGTGGAATGGAATGGACTTGTACAAGATGGTAAGTTTGCACATACTCAAGATGGTTATGTTAATATTTATGTTCCATTTAAACTAGAAGGTGATATTGGCAATGACTTGAATCAACAATTAGAACTATGTGTTAATGTTAAAAAGCTTGATAGTTCTTCTTTAACTGCGCCTAATGCTAATGTAACTTGTCAAAACGAAGCTATGCTTACTGATTTGTATGAAGAAGAAAATGTGAATGAAATAGGCAATGAATTAACTAATGTTTATAACGATAGCATTTATGTAGCACTAACCACAAACGAAGATGAAACAATATACTATAAATTATCTACTGATGGTGAAGCTATACAATATAGCGAACCAATTTTATTAAGTAAACAAGAAAACGCATCAACTACATATGAATTAATATGTTGGAGTGAAAAAGATGGTTTAAAATCAAACGAAGTATCTTATACATATATTATCAATCCTGAATTAAAAGAAGTAAGTGAAGATAGTGTTCATACTATTACTGTTAAATATAAATTAACAGATGGAAGCAACAAGGAATATACTGCTGCTGTCTATAATTGCTTAGATGGTGATACTATCACACTTCGTCCATCTCAAATAGAAAACGCCATGTTTGATAAGTGGCAAGATTTAAATAATGACTTGGAAACTTTTACTTTAGAAAACATAAAGGAAAATAAAGTAGTATACGCAACATATAATCCTGTTGTTACTTCGATTGATTTTACTATTAATGATTTAAAACTTGGTAAAACATTTGATTCAACATTAGACGGTAATAAAGTTTCTATGAAACTTGATAATGGTAAGTACGATTTATCTGATTGCTTAACTGACTTTCAATGGTTTACTGATGACGATAAAGTGTACTCTGATACTTCTTATATCGCAAAAGTTAGATTAGATAAAACTAAAGTCACTGGTTTAACTTTCGTGATCTTTGAAGACGATTATAAGATTACGGTTAATGGAAATGAAGATTCTAATATAGATACTATGTTAACTGATGATGGAGAAATATATTTTATCTATGACGAATTAAATGATTCCGTTGATTCTATAAACCAATTAGATTCAATAGAGATAAGTAGAGAGAATTATCTAAATAATAATTATTCTCTTCCTTCTTTTACTTCATTAAAGACAACAGATGGTCAAATAATTGATTGTCCTATTAAATGGGATGTGCTAAGTTTTGATTTAACTAATTTAGATAAACAAGAACTTATATTAAATGGAATATTAACTATACCAAGTTATTTAGATTGTTCTACTAATGAAGTTAGCGTTAAGGTTACACTTGATGAAGCTGATAAATTAGATAGTGTGATTTCTACTGTAAGTAGCGGTACATATTCAGAAGAATTATATGTAAGATTATATACATTAGATGATGCTGATATTTATTATTTCTTAGATGGTTTTAACTCATATATCTTATATAAAGGAGAAGGAATTACCGTTAATAAATCTACGACTATCAAAGCTTATTCTTTAAAAGAAGGCTATAAAGATAGTGATATAGTAACTTATACTTATACAATTAATGGTGCTTTAAATAAGAAGCCTAGCGAACTTGATGGTGATGTACTTGAAACAAGTATCATTGATAATACAGATAGTTTATATTCTAAAGTATTAACTGATGAAGATAAAGAATTTATTAATCAAGGCAACATTATCAATGTATATCTAAAGGTAAGTGATATTGTAAGTGACGATGATAAATCTCTAATCAATTCTAATTTAGATGGATATACAATAGGTAAACTATTAGATATTTCGTTATATAAGAATGATACCAAGGCGCTTAATACTGATGGCGAATTAAAGATTACTATAGAATTAGATGATTCATTTACAAATGCTAATTCTAACGTTAATAGAAGCTATAAGATGTTAAGAATACACAATAATCAAGTATCTACTTTAAATAGCGAATACGATAGCGGTTCTCATACAATAAGCTTTAGTAGCGATAAGTTTTCTACTTATGCCATAGTTTATAAAGATACCACTAAAGGTTCAAACCCTGATTGTAGTTCAAATTATATATGGTCAGAAACTAAGAAAGCTTGCGTATATAAAGTATCTAATACAAGTAGTAAATAACTAATAAGATGACATTTAGGAAACTAGGTGTCATTTTTTAAATAAGAAAATTTTTTCATTTTATGAAATTTATTTCATTTTAATTTAAAAGATATACAATTAAGATAAATATTTATTGGGGGAGGCCTTATGAAAGACAATAAAAGTGTGGTTAAGCTTCCAGAAAAGCTAGGATATATGGCTTATTCAACTTCAGCTAATATCGTCTTTAATTTTAAAAGTTTATATTACTTGATCTTTTTAACAAATGTTTTAAAGATTCCTGTACTTACTGCTGGTACCATGATGACACTTGGCACTATTTGGGATGTAACAAATGATCCTTTAATTGGCGTATTTGCCGGTAATGTAAAGTTTAAGTCTAAAGAAAAGATAAGACCATATTTACTAGTTATCGCTATTCCTTGGGCATTAGGGCTAGTGCTATTGTTTACAGATTTTAATTTGGGACAAGTTGCCGCCATAATAGTAAGTTTAATAGTGTTCTTCTTTTATGAAATTGCCAATACTTTTAGAGGCATTGTCTATAATGGCCTAGGTGCTTTGGCAAGTGATAATGATGAAGATCGTAAATCAATTAATTCTTTTAGATCTCTTGGTGCCTGTCTTGGTTCAGGTATTGGTGCTGTTGCGGTTACACCAATTGTTAGATTATTTGGTGGCTTACAAGAAAAGAATGCCAATATTGGTAAGGGCGATGCTAAGGCATTATTTTTAACAGCACTTTTAATGGGTGGTATATGTGTTTTTGGCTGTTTATTTCATTACTTTACTTC
>CAVEWG010000178.1:0-3104 GCA_963619285.1 Oscillospiraceae bacterium
AGCGCATGATTCATAGATATTACATTCATGTTTTTTGAATAGTATAAAAATCTTTTCCTTTCAAACTTTTCAAAAGGATTTGTTAGCATACTACTCTTAATTAGTTTTCTATCTTTTAATGTTTCGTTATTATAAGGACAAGTGCTTCTATCAACTTGTAAGCCTCTATCTAATCTATCTTGATAGAAAGCTATATAGTCACCTAATAAGTCTTCAATCTTTGCGTCGCCTATTGAATCTTTATGTTTAATAAAAGCTAATAAGAAAGGCATTTTATAAGACAGAGAGTAATCTCTTTCTTCTAAGAACTCAAAGAAATCATTTTTGATAGTTTCATCATTATGTTCTTTTATATTTAATTCTATTCTATATTTTGTTACGTCTTCAGGACTAAACAAATACAAAGATTTACTGCCAAACTTATATTCAACACTTGGAGTTAATTTACCCTTTTTAATCCAACTTGTAATAGTGCCAGTACTTACAAAATATTCTCTAGCTATTTGTTCCTGGCTTAGATAATCACCATACTTATCTTCAAAAGAATCGATATCTACTTCACTTATCTTTTCGATTCTTTCTTTGATGCCATCCACTTCAATAAGTTCACCGATCTTATAATCAGTATTTGTGATATCACCAAATGGAACATAAACAGGATTGGAAAAAATTGTATGCATATTACATGCTTTTACCATAGCACCATATTCATCAACAACATCAATCACAATAACATTTTTCTTGGTATCTGTTTTTCTAAGGCCTCTGCCAATTTGTTGAAGATATAAAACTTTAGATAAAGTAGGTCTAGCCATAACAAGTATTCCAAGTTCAGGATAATCCCAACCTTCTGAAATCATATTACAAGAACATAAAAATCTAATTTCTTTATTCTTGAATCGTTGCATAACTTCTTGTGGCTTCTTAGTTTGACCGGTATAAGCAACAGAACTAATACCTGATTTATTTAATAGTCTAGCTATTTCATTTGCATGATTTACATTCACACAAAAGATAACGCCTTGCAGCTTACCTGCTTCGCCACTATCAAAATAAGTCTTTAACACATCTACAATTAATTCATTTCTTGATGTTACTCTTATCTTCTTTTCTAAGTCAGCATTAACATAATCTTTACCATTGAATCTAATCTTAGAAAGATCTATGTTAGTTTCTATTCTATATACATTGGCTTTGGCTACTATCCCCTTTTCCATGGCTTCTTTCAAAGATAAAGAAGTTGAATAAGAACCAAATACTGTTTCTAAACTCTTTTTATCAGGACGTTCATCTGTAGCAGTCAAACCAATTAAGAAATCAGGATTGAAATATTGAATAGCTCTTTTATAAGCTGGTGCTACTGCATGATGAGCTTCATCCACCACTATATAGTTGTAATATGTTGAATTATATTCAAAGTAATGCCCATCCATGTAGTTATATGTATAAACATCTATCTTACCTTTAAGCTCACTTAAAGAGTTGTTTATTCTATTTTTCCAGTCATTAAGTATATTTATACTAGGTGTCAATATTAAAGCTCTAAAGTTTTTAAATCCCTTAGAAAATTCTTTTATGTCTTCTTCAACTATTTTAGATTTGCCACTAGCTGTAGGAAGAACTATTAGAAAAGCTTTTATGCCAACGTCTCTTCTTTTTTGAATTTCTTTTAAGCCTATGTTTTGATGTTCATATAATTCAACTTTTCTATCAACTTTAATGCCATTATCAATAAAGCTAGAAGTATCATTGCCAAAGTATTGTTTAATATCATCTTCAATACGTTCTTCATAGGCGCAATCTTCACTAGAAAAACGGAATAATTTAATGCCCCATAATGCACAAGTATTTTGTTTAGCTAGTTGTTTTCTATATCTTACTTCGCCAATTATTTGTGGATGATGATAATTAACACCATTTTCTTCAACGCCAATTCTTGAATCTTTTTTATTAATTACATAATCAATAAAGTAGTTATTTCCATCGGCATCGCAAATCCCATATTCTCTTGATAGATACTTTATAGAATCATTTCCATAAACATTAGAAAAGTTTTGTTCAAAATGAAACTCAAGCGGAGAAACATCAACTTGTTCACTTCTATCAGCAACTTGTTTATGTACTTCTAAATTATCTATATCAATTTGATTATAAAGATATTTATCCACTTCTTCTTTATCATAGCCCAGAAAGCGAAATAAACGCTTATACATAAACATATAGTTGTTTTGTTTATTGGTGATTAAACTATATGGAAAAGCCTCACTGTGGCGCTCACAAATGTCTATATCGACGATTACTAAATCATCACCATTATCATAGAAATTTGAATAAGCACCATTTGGGTAATCTACATGATCTATTAAAGAAAATTCTTCATGATCAATTAAGAACTTATCTTTTGTAATATCAAGTTCAACCACTTTTCTTCCCCTCTATTAGGTCTAACATCAAGACTAATCCAATAATGCTCTATTCTTATATTAGTAATGTCCTTTATATACTCTTCAAATTCTTCTAAAGTGAAATTAGAAAAATAACGTCCATTTCTTTCACCTTCAAAATCCCCATACTTAAAAGAAGTATAAATTATTCCATTATCCTTTAAAGCTTTTATCATCTTGATTAAAACCGGTTTTAATTCTTCTTTGCTTAGATGTAAGATAGATGAACAAGCCCATATACCATCGTATTTATTAACTTCATCTAGTTCTTGAAACAACATATGCTTAACACTTATACCAGTATATTCACTAGCTCTTTTACACATTTCTTTGGATCCATCGCTTGCTTCTACGTTTAGGCCTAAATCTAAAAAGTATTTTGTATCTCTTCCAGATCCGCAACCAAAATCAAGTATTGTTTTACCTTTTAAGTAGCTTAAAAATGTATCTTGCGTTTCTTTGAAATCAACAGCTATTGTTCCTTCAATAAAAGCATCTGCATTTTCGTCATAATAATCAAGTGTTTTATTATTCATACTCAAGAACTATCCTTCCACGTCTATTATAAATTATCGATTAACAAAAAATAAAAATCAGTCTCTTAAATTTCAAAACTTGTGGTAAATTTTCACTTTGTATTAAAAAAAGAAACATTAATTT
>CAVEWG010000179.1:0-3092 GCA_963619285.1 Oscillospiraceae bacterium
ATCCCCATGTACCGGCACAAAGCAACCTCCCGCATGGAAGTTATCAACATGTCTTCCACCCGTTCCAATTCTTAAAGCTACAAAAGGAACAGTAATCTTGCCATTAGAATTAATAGTAACTACTCTTAATGTATTAATCGCATCAGGATATAGTTTATTCATTTCACTATTTTGAACTATGCGTTCTTCAAGTAGATTCTGTTTATTGTTTACAAGCTTGTCATACAACTCTTTTAAATCATATTTACTTGAATCAATAAGTTCTACACCTATTCCACATAGTCCATCATCTGGCTTAACAATAAAGACCGGATGTTTTTTAACAAATTCTAGATAATCATCATAGCTACTTTCATCTAACAACAAGAAATCTCTTTTAATAAACTTTTTATAAGCATTTAGAAATTCATGTTTGTTGTTAAAAAGATGGAAGTAAGAACGATCATTTAGATACTTGTGATATCTATTATTGACCGTTCTATTAATATAAGTTTTTCTCTGAGCATCATTTAAATTCTCGAAGAAGAATTGGAAATAATCCATGTAACCAGCACCATATTTTAATGAACAAATAATTGTATCAATAAGAATATAGATATAAGGCTTTTTACTTCTAACAGATATTTTTTTGATGACAGTAAACATCTGTTTCCAGTCAACTTCGAATAATCTTTCAATGTAGTACATAATTAATTACTTGGATAAGCAATATAAACAGTTACATTACTAGAAGTATCATATGAAGCAGCTGTTGTGTGTTTTTGATTACCTACATAAATTTCAGATACATAGTAACCATCTAACGCAACAGAATTGAAAGTTAGATTATAGAAACCCTGACCATTTAGATATTCTCTAACTTTATTTTGAATTACATCGAAGTTTTCGCCACCATAGTTAGATCTAATATCAGAAATTGGTAATATGCTTGCAGTAGTTACAGTCTTGTCGCTATCAGAGCTTTGATATACAAAACACGTAATAGTACTTGAGTTATAGCCACAATCATGTACTCTTCCAGCCTTACTGCTATCTTTTTCACCGTTTTGGAATGAAACACTTAAATTGCCTTTAGCAGCGTTTCTATTTTGTAAATCTTTTACCTTACTTGTAACTTCCTCTGTAGTTAAACCATTAAAGTCATTCGCGTTGAATGTATATGGGCCAACGCTCAATGCATAATTAATAGTTGTACCAGTATCAAATGTTCCATCATCATAAGAGAACACTGTACCAGAAGCTAAAGTAGTCGAATAATAAGTAATACTAGATTTAGCGGTATTATTAAAGCCCAATGACTTTAACTTAGCTAAGAAATTAGATTCTGATGTACCTAATAAGTTACCTGGAATTGTAGCTTTACTACCAGTTGAACCGCCACCAGAACCACCTGTATATACTTTACAAGAAATAACAGATCCACTATTTGAACAATCATATGTTTGTCCAGACTTAGAACTATCACTTGTTCCATCGGTAAATTTAATAGATACAATAGTTCCATTGATTCTAGCGTTTCTGTTTTGTAATGACTTAACTTTTGAATTAGCATCTTCAGTTGATAATCCATTAAAGTCAGAAGCGTTAAAGCTATATGCACCTTCAGATAATGCATAATTAATAGTCTTGCTTACTGATAATTCGCCATCATCATAAGAATACAATGTGCCCTTCTTTAGATTAGTTGAATAATAAGTTAAGTCACTCTTAGCGAAGTTTGTAAAACCTAGAGTCTTACAATCGCTTAAGAACTTTTCTTCAGTTGCACCTAAATATCTTCCATCAGTTGGAATTAGAGCTGTAGCTGAGCCATCTCCTGTATATAACTTACAAGAGATCTTTGCACCATCACTAGAACAATCATAAGCTTGGCCTTGTTTGTCAACGTTCTTATCACCATTTACAAATGTAATAGAAATAGCTGAGTTATTAATACGAGCGTTGTGATTCTTTAAGTTTGTAACTAACTTTTCAACATCACTCTTGCTCTTGCCATTGAATTCATTTGCGTCAAATGTATATTTGCCAGCACATAATGCATAGTTAATAGTTCTTGATGTATCAAATGTACCATCTTCATAATAGTAGATAGTATCTTTATTTAAACCTTCAGCATAGTATGTTTCAGAAGACTTAGATAAATTTGTAAAGCCTAATTCTTTTAATTTAGCCTTGAATTCATCTTCTGTTAAACCAATATAAGTATCAGGAATAGTCTTAGTATTTGATGTGCTTTGACCACTTGATAATATAACAATTAGAGCTTGGCCACCTTTGATTTCTTGACCTTCAGCAACTGATTGAGAAATAAAACCATTTTCATCTACCTTTTGAGATGTTTCATATTTAATATCTAAATCAATTGCATATTCCTTACCCCAAGCTTCGATTTCATCTTTTGTATAAGTAGCGAAATTTGGAACTGTAGTAACGATGCTATCAATAGAAGGACCATAAGATACAGTAACTGTAATAGCCTCATTCTTTGTAGCATTACTTGGTGTAACGGAAATAATCTTACCAAATTCATATGTCTCACTTGTTTCAAATGCATAAGTTACATTAGTATATTCGTTTTGAATAAACCAATTTCTCGCATCGTTATAAGACATATTCTTAACTTGGTTAGCGATATCAACTGTACCATTTGGATCCTTACCACTTGAATAAATAATGGTAAGATTATCAGTGATTGTTTCCCCTTCCTTGACAGATTGATAAACAACATAATCTTGTTCAATGCTTTCATCATATTGATAAGAATAGTTGTACTTATCAGAAGATAAGCCACTATCACTTACCCACTTTTCTACTTCGGTTTTATTCATTCCACTAAAGTTAATCGCATTAACTGACTTAGAGAATGGATTTCCAAATACGTTAAACCCAAACCATACCGCAACACCAATAACGACTATTAGTAATACAGTTAGAAAGATGTTTAACTTACTGCTAAAAAATCTTTTCATTACCTATTTAACCTCCAACATAAGTCTACTTCTTGTACCACTTGTAAAGAATCTATATGTCAAACCATCAGCGCTAACGCTTGGCATATCTAATTCATTGAAGTTATTCACTTCTATATAATC
>CAVEWG010000180.1:0-3085 GCA_963619285.1 Oscillospiraceae bacterium
GCATAATGACAAGCGAAATACTTGAAGAATCATCTAAAACATCCACAAAACACATACGCTCGCCCTTTTTAGTCCTAATTTGTTTAATATATTTTATTTGGCCAAAGCCACTTACATAACCATCTGTAAACGAGGCAATTGGTTTAACATTTATATGATATTTCTTCTTGATACTTTCAATTGGATTAAAACTGAAATAAAAACCCAATATTTCTTTTTCTTTTTCAGCCCTAACTAACATATCATCCTTTTTATTTTCAATGATTGGCGCATCATCGTTTCCAAATAAAGATAAGCCCTTTGTTGCCTCAGCGTATTGTAAAACCCTAGGCAAATTATCAATCATTGTAAGTCTTGATAAATTGAATTCATCAAAAGCACCGGCGCATATTAAATTACCTATAGCTTTGCAGTCAACGCCATTACCACTTAGCTTACATACCGCCTCTATATAGTCTTTTGAAGGTCCTATTTCTTCGATCTTTTTGGCAAGATTAAAACCAATATCTTTACAAATAGTAAAAGGAAGAAGAATTGAATTATCTTCTATTACATATTCACTCTTTGATCTATTGATAGATATTCCATATAGCTTTATACCACGGCTCTTTATTTCCTTTATATAGTCAAATGTCTTATCTGGATTACCTATTGTTCCATTTAATAAAGCTTTATAAAAATACAAAGGATAATTAGCCTTTAAATAAGCCATACGATAAGCCACTAAACCATAGGCAATAGAATGTGACTTATTAAAACCATAGTTGGCAAAACGCAAAATCAAATCATATAACTTATTAGCCAACGTTTCATCATAGCCATTAGATATACAACCATCTATAAATTCAGGCTTTAATTTTTCTAGTTCCTTAGCCTTTTTCTTAGACATCGCTCTTCTTAACACATCAGCTTTACCATAAGAGAAATTAGCCAATCTTCTAGCGATAGTCATGATTTGTTCTTGATAGACGATGATGCCATAAGTATCTTTTAAAATAGGCTCTAGTTCTTTTGTAAGATAAGTTATCTTATCCTTATTGGCACGATTATTTAAAAACTCAGGAATATTGTCCATTGGTCCTGGCCTAAACAAAGCTATCATCATACTTAATTCTTCAAAAGAATTAGGACGCATCTTACGTGCAAGATTTTGCATACCATTAGACTCTAGTTGGAATACACCAAGTAAATTAACATTCTTAATTAATTCAAAAGTCTTAAAGTCATCCAAAGGGATATTATTAATATTAATTGGTGGCTTAATTTGATCAAGAATTTCCGCAATAATGCCAAGATTTCTAAGACCCAAAAAATCCATCTTAATAAGACCCATTGGCTCTAAGAATTCGGCACTATATTGAGTAGAATACAAATCCGTTTCAATAGAAGTAATTGGCACTACTTCATTTAGCGGCTTACTTGAAAAAACAATGCCAGCCGCATGAGTTGATTCATGTCTTGGATTGCCCTCTAGTTTTAAAGCTATTTTAAATAAACGTTTGTATCTTTCTTCACTATTTATTTTTTGTTTAAACAAAGGAATTTCATTATAAGCATCCATTAAATTTGTGTTTAAGCCAGGAATCATCTTACATAAACCATCGACTTCTTTAACACTATATTTAAGTACTCTTGCGACATCTCTTAATACTTGTTTAGCCTTTAAAGTGCCATAAGTAATAATGTGTCCTACATGGTCCTTGCCATATTTTTCTTTTACATAATTTACAACTTCATCTCTTCTATCATCTGGGAAGTCACTATCAATATCAGGCATCGAAATTCTTTCAGGATTTAGAAATCTTTCAAATAATAAATCATATTTAATTGGATCAATTTCAGTTATACCAAGGCAATAAGAAACCAAAGATCCAGCAGCCGATCCTCTTCCAGGTCCCACAACAATTCCCTTTTTCTTGGCAAACAATATAAAATCATAGACAATCAAAAAATAGTCTTCAAAGTTCATCTTAACAATAATAGACAACTCATAATCTAGTCTGCTTGTATATTGTTTAGTTAAATTATTTTTAAGCCTTCTTTTTAAGCCTTCTTTGCATAGTGCAACTAAGTAATCTTTAGAAGATACATCATTTGGTGTTTGAAAACTAGGAAGTGATGTCTTTATGTCCATTGTCACATTGCATTTACTAGCTAATACATCACAATTTTTTATTTCAGATAAATCATAAAGGGGTTTAAACCAAGTATAGTCCTTAATCTCTCTATCTTTTTGAAAATAGGCATTATTATCTAAAGTCTTTTTATCTCTAATGCATTTTAATACTTCATATTCTTCCCAGTCTTCTTTTTCACTATATAGCGATTCAGATAAGGCAATAATACTTATATTATTCTTTTTAAGCAAAGGTCTAAGTTCATTATCTCTTTTTAGATTACCTGCATAGTCATGATTGACAAAGCCCACTAGATAATCGCCAAAGATCTCATTTTGTCTATCTAGAGCCTTTTGGCCATCTTCTTTATTTAAGTAGGCAATAGACACAGGCATATCATCTGACTTTAAGACTAAGAAATTATGTTCTCTATATTTATTTAGAGTTTCAATATCGATCGTTTTATCTGTTTTAGTACATATCAAAGAAGACAGTTTAATTAAGTTGATATAGCCTTCATCATCCTTGGCGTATAAAATAATGCCCATTTTTCTTTCATCTAGAATTAAATCAACTTCTAGCCCTAATATAGGCTTTATATTTTCTTTTTTGCATTCATTATAAAAAGCTATTGCGCCAGATAACACATTTTTATCCACAAGTCCTACTGCACTATAACCTAGTTCTTTAGCTTTTTGAATAATTTTAGGAATAGTGAGCATACTTGATAATAAGCTATATACGCTTCTTACATACAATAAACTTGCCATGATTTAATTATAGCTTATTGCTTTTTAGAATTATTAGAAATACAATATAGATACCCCATAGGGGTATGAGGTATATTATGGAAAAGACATATGAAGTCAAAGGCATGACTTGTGTCATTTGTAAGGGCAATGTTGAAAAGGCTCTTAATAAAATAGATGGTGTAAGTAGTGCTGTAGTAAATCTTTTGGATAATGAAG
>CAVEWG010000181.1:0-3083 GCA_963619285.1 Oscillospiraceae bacterium
TCATCACTAAAGTCACTTATATCATCTAATGTAATGACACCATCGATAATCATTCCTGCAACCTCGGCGTACATAGTACTTCTTCTTGGTTCCATTACAACGCCACTGCATTTCTTATCTTGATTAATGCGTTTTCTTAGTTCCCAATATTTATAAGAAGCAGGTTTATTTTCAGCTAATAAAGATGCATAGCCTTTAACAAGCCTTTCCATATAGTCTTCTTGCCATTTAGGAAGTTTTTCTCTAAACTTTTTCCAATCAAATTCTTTTACTTCCATAAACTAACTTCTTTGAATAATTTCATCAAGCATTTCAATGGCTTCTTTAATCATGCCATCACAATGTGTTTTCTTAACACCACCCATTTCAGCATTTTTTCTAAGTAGGTCAACACAATTAATTAAGCCGCAATGATTATCCATCATTCTATTTCTAAATTCATTTAAAGTAGGAATATCATTGATCCCTTTTAATCCTAGAACCATTAAACCGGCAGTAATAGTTCCGCATACTCCACCGTTTTTCATGCCACTGCCAAAGTTAAAACCTAGGTCAAAGGCAGTCTTTTCATTTAAGTCGATTTCTTCACCATATGCACAAAGAATCGCTTGTGCACAATTGTAATGTACATCAGGATTATTTCTTAATTCTAATGCTTTTTCTACATGTTTGTTCATACTATACTAACCCCACTATTAAAGTTGTAGCTAATGCTACAAATATAAAAACAACAATTCCCCTTAAGAAAGAATCGATGTGTTTTTTTGGATCTTGATAAGCTTCTTTATCCGGTAATATTGAAAATCTAATTCTTTTTGTATTACGCCACCATAATAAATCAATAACTAATAAGTCAAAGGCATTTAATATTTCACCATTTATCAAAAAGAAGACAAATGTATCAAGAAAGCCATTGAATGCTAAATATTGTTTGCTTACTATTCCAAAGAAAGAGAAAAGAATTGTATATAAGATAAAGTTTGAAATCAAAATTGAAGTAACACTTTTATCTTCTGGTGCAATCTTTTTTAAATCGCTATCTTTTCTAACGGCTTTTTGAACTTCATCTGGATAGCTTCTAAAACCCAACATATTTTTGGCATCGTTGCCTGTATTTTTAAAACATATATAAAATAATAGGCAACAGAAAAATATAACAAATAAGATTCTATACTTAATCAAAACAACATTTCTCCCTTCACGAATTTATGTTTAATGCCACCCTTTATATCAAGTGATAAATAAATAGCTCTTTCAAGTCTTTCTTCAATGTTCAAATCTAAAGTGGTCTTTAAAATACTATCGTCTAGTACCACCATATCAGTTTCGAACCCGGGTTCGAAACTTCCGACTTTGCCAAAGAATTCTCCACCTTTTAAAGTAGCCAAATAGAAAGCTTCTTTAAAAGATAAAGCCTTACAGTTTTGATCAATAATACGCCAATATAGTTTAGATACTTCAATGGTTTTGGCAATGGTTTGAAACATTGACTCACTTGTTCCGCCAGCAACATCACTACCAAGTCCCATATTCATATCTAAGTCTAGGTATTTTCTAATAGGTGCAATACCACTAGATACATTCATATTACTAGAAGGACAATGTACAATATAAACTCCATTATCTTTCATTAGTTTTACTTCTTCATCACTTGAATACACACAATGAGCCATAAGTGTTTTATAGCTCTTTTCATTCTTTTTACCAAACAAGCCATATTCATTATAGGCGTCACCATAAAACTTACTATTAGGGCACAATTGTTTAACAAGTTCTATTTCACTTAAGTTTTCTGAAAGATGTGATTGTAAAGGAACATCGTGTTCATAGACCAAGTCACCTAATTTATACATTAATTCATCACTACAACTTGGAATAAAACGTGGAGTAATAATTGGCTTAGTGTTTTTATATTTGCCTATAGTTTCATTCAACCATCTTCTAGTATCTTCATAAGAACTCATTTCAACAAGAGGACTAGGCGCATCTCTATCCATGTTAACTTTGCCAACATAACTAATTAATCCACTATCTTCAAGTTGATTCATCAGTTCTATTGTTGCCTCAACATGTCTTGATGCAAATATTGAAAGTCTAGTTGTAGCGCTATTTTTAAGTTCTTGAACAAATATCTTGTAAGCTTTTTTTGCATAAGTTATATCTTCATACTTGCTTTCTTCTTTAAACGCTTCATACTTTAACCAATCTAATAGTTCATAATCCATTCCAAGTCCTCTATAGGCATATTGAGGAGCATGGATATGTAAATCTATCATACCGGGGATTATTAAATAATTACTATAGTCATATAACTTATAGTCTTTATATTCTAATGGCAGTTTTTCAAAAACACCCTTTGATAGACCATTAGAACACACTAGATAGCCATTAACACATACAAGTTCATCTTTAGACTTGCTGAAGCAAATATTTCCTTTTAAAACAAAATCATTCATGTTTTAATTATAGAATATTTAACAGCTCATTTTGATTATCGATTATAAAATTAAGTATTTTTTCTTTATCAACATCTAAATTTATTGAATTCAGTACTTCTTCTATTTCTTCTTTATTCAATTTTTTAATACCCAATTCCTTATACATTGTCTTAGCGATTTCGTTATTAGACAAAAAATCGACAAATAGTTTTCTTAAAAAAAATACACCACCATCAACAGTTGGATACTTATCATTTAATATTAGAGCGATATTATTATCAAAAATGGGAGCTAACATAATTACTTCTCCTGAATCAGGATTTCTTAATAAGCCATAATTAAAATTATGTCGGTCCATATTAAAACATAATGTATCAAGATAAATCATTTTTAGATAATCTATCGCAATATCTTTATTTATGTCACATAGAACATTAAAGACATCACTATAATCTTCGTTATCGCCAATAAGTGATTTTATAGGTTCAAAATTATATTTATTATTTTCGGTAAAATCATAGGTCTTGATGCCGACATCACACAATTCGTATTTAGCCATATTAAAGCCTAGTTTTAAACCTAATCGATATATAAAATATTCAGAAAATCTTTGATTTATTGTTTCTTTTTTATACATTACCCAAC
>CAVEWG010000182.1:0-3078 GCA_963619285.1 Oscillospiraceae bacterium
GATCTTGTTTTAATACTTTAAGGACATCACTAAAGTATCTTCTGGCATGTACCATGCATCTTTGAATGGTGATACCTTGTTTTACTAAAGAGTCGTATCCAGAATAGCCATCACAGATATTTCTTTACTGCCTTCATATAGTGTATATTATACACTATTTATAGATAAAAAGAAAGCCTAAATTACATTTTTAGGCCCTTTTTCTTACCATTTCGATACTTTTTAATATGAACTTTAATTGACTAGAAGTAATATTAGAAGTTTGAATGCACTTAGGAAATACAAACCGATAATCATTGAGCTTATTTTGGTATAACCAAGCGCCATCTTTTTCTATCTCTAGTATCTTTACTTGTCTTCTATTTTTAGAGAAGAATAAATATAAAGAATCATAGATATCACTATTAGGGAAATAAATAGATACAACGTTGCATAAGGTGTTAATACCACATCTAAAGTCCATGGGTTCACTATACATGTATATCTTCTTATCAGGAAACTCTACCATCTTTTAATGATCTCCATGACTTTATCTAACTCGTTATCACTAAACTCTAGAGTTATATCCTTATAAGATAACTTGATACTACCATTATTAAGTGAATTATTATTAACAGGTGCCCTTACATATTCATCTCTAGTTAATTCTATGAAAGTTGGTTTATTTGAAGTAAGCGAGATTGGTTTGTCTTCTTTATTGAATTGTTCGTTTTTATATTTGTTTAACCAAACATAAAAAGTAGTTTTTGGTAAATTGTTTTCTAAACAGTATTGCCTTAATGAATAATGATTACCATTAGCGCAAAGTTTTAAATAATTTTCTACATAAGCTATTTTGCAAGCTACATCATACTTATTATAAGTTTTCATATTTTCTATACTCCTTTATATAGAAAATACAGAAGATCATAAAGAAAATATAGTGGGGAAATCTTTAGTGGTTACTTTCTTGTGTGCGTTTTTTTATAAAGAAAATAATAATGATTATGTTCCGAGAATAATATCTAAACTAAATATAAAAGACGCTTCAACCAACTTATTCACCTGTCTCAGCGTCTTTTGATAAAGATAGAGCATGTATACATGTTACTAGTATAGATCAAATAATAACTATTAAATCCATACTTGCCATCTAGAGTGTTGCAAGATAACATCATGCACGCATATCATTGTCCCCTAAAGTTGATTCCCCTAAGGAATTTGGATACCTGCCGAATTTTCGGCGCTTTTGCATATATATCACTCAAACTCAACGAAATATATTGCATCTGCCCCTTAAAAAGTGCATAAAACGGCCTACTTATAGCACCTGTAAACCACGGTTTGGAGGTGTTTTTTATCAATTCGTTTTCATACGTTGTCAAATACGCTTTATCAAATGTAAATAGACAATTAAGTGAGTAAACAAACAATAAACAATAATGATTTGAAAATTGAAACAGCTTAATATACCAAGTATAATATAGACAAACAATACGCATTTAGAAAGAAGAGGAAGCATAATGATTGAACAATTAATTGCCGAAGCGACAGAATGTGATTTCAAAGTTGCACTTGAAACAAAGAAACCAAAAAGTTGGCTAAAAAGTGTTAGCGCATTTTCTAATGGTATTGGTGGAACTTTATTTTTTGGCATTTCAGATGACAGAGAACCAATTGGATTATCAGATGTGCAAAGCGATGCTGAAGCAATTAGTCGTTTAATTAAAGAACGTATAACACCACTGCCTCAATTCAATTTAAAGCCCTTTGTAGAAGATAATAAAAATCTATTGGCTTTAGAAGTTTCATCTGGACGTTCTACACCTTATTATTACAAAGCGGATGGTGTTATGGAAGCTTATGTTCGTGTTGGAAATGAAAGCGTAATTGCTCCAGATTACATCGTCAATGAATTAATTCTAAAAGGAACCAATCAATCATTTGACGCTTTATTAACAGATGCTTTAAAGAAGGATTATAGTTTCACACTCCTGGAAGCAACTTATTTAGAAAGAACTGGTCTTCATTTTGAACCATCCGATTATATTTCGTTTGGTTTAGCTGATAAAAATGGCTTTTTAACAAACGCCGGAAAACTCATGGCTGATCAACATATAGTGTACAATTCTCGCATATTTTGCACTAGATGGAACGGTTTAGAAAAAGGTTCTATCTTCGATGATGCACTAGATGATAAAGAATATGAAGGAAATTTAATCTATCTATTAAAGAGCGCTACTGATTTTATTAAAAACAATTCTAAAGTCAGATTTGCTAAAGAAGCGCAATACAGAGTAGATAAACCTGATTATGCTGAACGAGCTATAACAGAAGCTATTGTCAATGCACTGATCCACCGTGATTATATAGTGCTTGGCAGTGAAATTCATATCGATATGTATGATGATCGTTTAGAAATTGCTTCTCCAGGTGGTATGTTTGGTGGTGGAACGATTCAAGAATACGATATTTATAATATACGTTCCATGCGAAGAAATCCCGTAATTGCCGATTTATTTCATCGCATGAAGTATATGGAAAGACGTGGAAGTGGTTTAAAAAAGATTATTAGCGAAACAGAAATGCTACCTGGATATAAAATTGAGTTTAGACCTGAATTTTCATCAACCGCAATGGATTTTAAAGTAACTTTAAAAAATTTAAACTACAATCAAAATTTGAACGACTTAGTCAGTGACCAAGTTAGTGACCAAGTTATCCCAAAGGATATTACACAATCGATTCTAGAATTTTGTGTAGCAGAAAAAAACAAGCAAGAAATATGCTCATTCTTTGGATATAAAAATCTTACTTATTTCACAAGAAAGTTTTTAAAACCATTAATATTAAGTGGGCAGCTTAAGATGACTATCCCAGATAAGCCAAATAGTAGAAACCAAAAATACATCACTGTCAGCAATAAATGAAGCGATACCCGCCATCTCACAAACAAGCCCTTCCACGTTATGTAGAAGGGCTTGTTATTAGCAATACGCAATAATTTTTAAACAGAAATTTAGCTAATTGCAACCTGTCACTCGAACTCGAAAATAAACTTTATACAGTAACTCTTTTTGCTTACGTTTTAGATTACTT
>CAVEWG010000183.1:0-3064 GCA_963619285.1 Oscillospiraceae bacterium
TCTTCATTCTATGGATTGTCCTCGTAAGATTGACATGGACCTTGTTAAGTCCCAGGAAGCAAGAAGAATCTTAGATAGAATCATTGGCTTTAAATTATCTAAACTACTTCAAAAGAAAATTAAATCTAAGTCAGCAGGTAGAGTGCAATCTATAGCGCTTAGAATGATTTGCGATAGAGAAAAAGAAATCGCAGCCTTTGTGCCTGAAGAATATTGGACAATTAGTGCTTTACTTAATAAAGGTAAGGCGGAGTTTGATACTGCACTTTCTAAGATTGATGGTAAGAAAGCCAACATTAAAAATGAAGAAGAAGCTAATAAGATTATCGATTCTATAAAAGATCCATTCGTGGTTGAGAGTATCATTGAGAAAAAGAAGAGTAGAGCTCCTTATCTTCCTTTTATCACATCAACCCTTCAACAAGAAGCATCTTCTAAATTAGGCTTTAGCGCTAAAAAGACTATGATGTTAGCTCAAAACCTATATGAAGGTATCGATCTTAAAAATGAAACAGTCGGTTTAATTACTTATATGCGTACTGACTCAACACGTTTATCTAATGAATTCGTTTCTAGTGCCTATAGTTTTATTGAAAGTGAATATGGTACGGATTATAAAGGCTTCTATCGAGTAAAAAATGATGAATCATCACAAGACGCTCATGAAGCAATCAGACCTACATCTTTAGATCATACACCAGAATCAGTTAAGCCATATTTAAGCAGTGACCAATATAAACTATATAAGTTTATCTATACTAGAGCTCTAGCATCTTTAATGAAAGAAGCTAATTTTAAGTCGGTTACTTATAATATTGAAAGTGGTAAATACCTATTCACAATATCTGGTCAAGAATTAGTATTTGATGGCTTCTTAAAGATTTATAAAGACTATGATTCTAGTAAAGATGTAATACTTAAACCCCTAAGTAAGGGCGATGTTCTTGATTTAAAGAAAATAGAAAAGGAACAACACTTTACCGAAGGGCCTACAAGATACACTGAAGCTAAATTAATCAAAGCTCTTGAAGAAGAAGGAGTAGGTAGACCTAGTACTTACGCTACAATCATTGATACGATTGTTAAGCGTAATTATGTTGAACTTAAAAAAGAATCAGAGAAGTCTAAGACTAAGTATTTCTTCCCGACTGAACAAGGTACTTTAACAGATGAAAAACTAAAAGAATTTTTCTTACCAGTAATTAATGTTAAATATACTGCTAATATGGAAGATGGACTTGATAAGATTGCTGAAAACAAAGAAAACAATGTTGAATATCTTAAGAAATTCTATGATGAGTTTAAGCCTTTAGTTGATAACGCTTATGCCAACATGGAAAAGAAAGAAGATGAAAAGACTGGCCAAAAGTGTCCATTATGCGGCAGTGACTTAGTCTATAAAGAAGGCAAGTATGGCAAGTTTGTTGCCTGCAGTAATTATCCAACATGTAAGTATGTAGAAACCGAAAGTGTCGGAAGAGATTGTCCTGATTGTGGTGCTCCTTTAATTTATAGAACAGGAAGATATGGCAAGTTTATTTCTTGTTCAAATTATCCAGAATGCAAACACATCGAAAAGATTGAAAAGGAAAAGCCAGAAGAAGTGGGAAGAGAATGTCCTGAATGTGGCAAGCCACTTTTAAAACGTAAATCAAGATATGGCACTTACTTTATTGGTTGTTCTGCTTATCCAAAGTGTAAATATATTGAAAATATTGAAGGCGAATCAAAGCCTAAATATACAAGAAAAAAGAAAAAATGAAAGAAGTAATAGTAGTAGGTGCAGGCCTAGCAGGTTCAGAGGCTGCTTATCAATTAGCTAACTTAGGCATTAAGGTAAAGCTTTATGAACAAAAGCCTGTCAAAAGACATGACGCTTTTAAGACGGATTTATATAGTGAACTTATTTGTTCGAATTCTTTAAGAAGCGATGATTTAAATAATGCGGTTGGTCTTTTAAAAGAAGAAATGCGTATCCTTGATTCTTTAATCATGGAAGCTGCTGAAAAAAATAAAGTAGAAGCAGGCAAATCTTTAGCGGTAGATAGAATCGGTTTTTCAAAATATATTACCGATAAAATAAACAATCATCCAAATATCGAAGTAATTCATGAAGAATATACAACAATAAATGAAGATATTCCTACCATCATTGCTTCTGGACCTTTGTGCGAAGGGAAATTATCAAGTGAGATACAAAGGCTTACGGGTAAAAACTATCTTTATTTCTATGATGCCGTTTCTCCAATTGTCGAAAAGGATTCAATTGACTTTGATTTAGCATACTATAAATCAAGATATGATGAAGATGATAAGGGTGATTATATCAATTGTCCTCTTAATCAAGAAGAGTTCTTTACTTTCTATAATGAAGTAATTAACGCTAAAAAGATTGAGGTTCATGATATTGATTCTGAAATCTATTTTGAAGGTTGTATGCCTTTTGAGGAAATGGCTAGAAGAGGTAAACAAACATTATTGTTTGGGCCAATGAAGCCAGTAGGACTAGAACATAATGGCGTTAGACCATATGCAGTAGTACAACTTAGAAAAGATAATGCGATTGATACCTTATATAACATTGTGGGTTTTCAAACTCATCTTACATTTGGTGAACAAGCTAGAGTTTTAAAACTTATTCCTGCACTTAGAAATGTATCTATTGTTAGATATGGCGTAATGCATAGAAACACCTATATCAATTCACCAAAGGTTATTAATAATCGTTATCAATTCATTAAGCATCCTAATATTTTTATCGGTGGTCAAATAAGTGGGGTAGAAGGTTATATTGAATCAGCTGCTTCTGGTTTATATGCAGCGCTTAATATGTATGAGTACTTAAATAACTTAACTGGCCCACAGCTTGGTAGTGATACGATGATGGGCGCTATGGCTAATTATATTAGTGATGAAAACATTGAGAAATTAGTGCCAATGAACGCTAATTATGGCATATTTAAGTTAAATTATGCTGGCAATAAAAAGGATAAGAAAGCCTACTTCGCTGACCACGCAATTAGTGAAGTAAGAACGTTTAAATCACAAATTAAGGGTTAAACAG
>CAVEWG010000184.1:0-3058 GCA_963619285.1 Oscillospiraceae bacterium
GCTATTCACAGCACTATGCTAAAGCATAGGCTTTATCTAGCGGATTTTTTATATAGTTTCTGCTTCAATATCTAATTGATCATTCCAATATATTCCATAGGCACCCATTAACTTTCCACTTAGGAATAATTCTCTATCTTTTAAAGCACTTAATTGAGGATACTTTTTAAACAAATTAGCCATATCATAAAACTTTATTTCGCCTGTTTGAAAAGTCAACTCAAGAGTTGTTCCTTCTTTAAAATCCAATTTAATCGCTTTGAGAAACATATTAATTTATTAGTAGAAGATTAAATTTTCATCCTTCTACATCTCCTTTTATTAGTTGGGATTATATGGGATATACCCCATATTCTCAAGTCACAACGTTTGTCATTTTTTTGCAATTAGATAACAATTCTTATTAGTTGACATTTAAAAATACTTTTTCTTTGTTTGTACTAAGTTTCTTTATGCCATCAATATTTGTTTCATTTAATAAGCCTTGTTTAACCAATCTATCTATAACACTATTTCTAAAATAAGTAGAAGGTGAAACACCTATATTCTTGGCTATTTCACTTACTTTTCTAGGAAAGTTAAAACAATAAGACAAAATTCTTAAATCATTTTTTCCTTGTAATGCCACTTCCACATAAACATTAGGACTATCTTCTTCTATAGAAACAGGACCACTCTTTGTTAGATCAGGCAACGTCAAAGTGAAAGAAGAAGTATCAGCTGAAACAAACGGTCTATATTGTTCACCATATGGTTCATAATCTTTTTCAATCTTATCAAATCCCGAACCCCTAGCTTCCATTAATCCGCATAATTCCAAGATAGAACATATAACATCATTTCTACGCCTTGGAATAATAGAAGAAATATTCTTTTCTTTTTGAAGTAGCCTTACGCCCAATAAAGAACCAGGAGAAGTAATTTCAAGTCTATCCCTAAAGATATTTACTTCAACCTGACTGCCCTGAATATAATAGTTTCTATGTCCTAGAGCATTAACAATGCCCTCTGTTAAAGATCTTGCTGGATAAGAAAAATACGCAATTCTATCATATGCTTGTTTCTTGTAGCCATCGATAGAATGATTCTTCACGAATTCTTGTACTTTTTCTATTCCTGTTAAAAGATTGCCAACATATTCTTCTGTTGCGTTTATAATATCCCCGCCTTTATCAACCCCAGGCCAAGAAGTCATAACTATCTTAGTCCTTAAATCATCACAATTATCTTTAAAAAGCAAAGCACCCCTAGACAATTCTTTGTTAGTGGACATAAAACCCTTTGAAATCAAAAGCTTGTCACTCATTTCTACTTTTTTTAAAGAAAGATACTTCTTTAAAATCAAAAAATCGTTTTCATTATATTTTTCAATAGTAAAAGTACTATCAAAAGGAGTATTATCACTCATCAAAATCAAATCACGAATCTGTTCTTGACTAGCCAAATCAGTTCTGTCATAGTTTCTAACATATATACCAAGCATTCCATCAACATGTAAAACAACAGGTAAATTCTTATTGGCTTTCACTTCTACTTTTATAATAAACCTAGGCTCATTTGTTTCTTTAACAACAATGCAAGAAATATCATAGTCAATAATAGCTTCTATACGCTCTCTTATTTGACGATGAACCATTAGAATTATTTTATCGGCCTTCTTTTGATCTAGTGCTACAACCCTGTGAGTTTTATCTTCAACGCCAATAAACATAACGCCACCATCGGTATTAGCGAAAGCAACCAAAGTTTTTAACCAGCCTATTTCTAGTTGTTTCCCATCCTTGTTTTTTCCTTCTTCTATTATTCCCTTGTATTCGATAGTTTTACTCTCTAAATACGCATTATCTACAACACCATTTATCAACATATAGTACCTTCTTTTTCATTTTTTCAAGTACATTATAGAAAATAAAGTGTGAAGTTGTAAACAAAAACTTCACACCACTTCACAGTATTCTTCATACTACTTCACATAGTAGAATTCTTCATCTCTTGCGTGTCATTAATTATATCAAGCAATTACTCGCTCATAATCTTATAAGCATCTTTGCCATCCTGTTTTGCAGCATATAATTGTCTATTAGCATATGAAAGAAATTGCCAAATATCTACATCTTTAAAATTAGCAGATACAACATAACCCTGGGAAACAGTCTGTATCTTTGTTTTGGAAGCTTCATTTTGAAGATTACATTTCTTTATATTTTCGCAAATCCTTGAAGCAAGCTTTTCAACTATAGATGTATCTACATCACTTAATAGCACAACAAATTCATCGCCAACGTAACGATATATGCTTCCTACATCTTTAATAACATCTTTAACAACTTCACTAACTGTCTTTAAATAGTTATCTCCTTGTAAATGACCATATGTATCATTAACTTCTTTAAAGTAGTCTAAGTCAATGATACCTATGCCAATATCGCCATTAGAACTCTTTTGTAATAGCTTATAGTCCTTTTCTAATTTATAGCGATTACCAACCTTAGTAAGTTGATCAATATCGATTTGCTTCCTTTGTTTTGCGTTTTCCTCATATTCGGTCTTAATTTGAATCTTGTAGTCAATAGTAGTTGCCCTATCTTTCCAAGTCTGTTGACACATTTTCTTACACAAATCAACATAAGCACGTTCTTGTTTTCTAAGAGCCTTTTGATCATTTACTTCCTCATAGTAGGCAAGACGAAACTCTTGTATGGCCACTAAAACATCCATATCAATCATTTCCTCAGGAATTTGTTCAAATTCTTTTTGCATACTATCAATGATTCGCTTTAGATTTGTATAATCTTTAAGCTCTAGTGCTAATTTTCCAAGTCTTTCAAAATTGTCCCAAATATTGAAACTATCTTCAAATCCAAGTATTGCCTCAACCAACGCTGGAAAACTTTCACGTACTTGTTTTTCATGTCCTGTTTTCATTAATAATTCATCTTGTATGGTTTGATAATGGAACCTAAGATTATTAACCTCAGGATTTTCAATATAAGTATAGGCTGAGTCTAAACACTTAGATGCCTTATCATATTCCTTAAGTTCAATATAGCACATACAC
>CAVEWG010000185.1:0-3045 GCA_963619285.1 Oscillospiraceae bacterium
GTGTATCTATTATACTATATCTTCCTATAAGTATATAGTTTTAGGAATGCGATACTTTCATTTATATTAAAACTTGTTTGGCTTTCATACCATCACCTAAAGGGTAACAGATTTTTAGTCATGGGAATTTATAAATTGCAATCGTTTTTTTTCAGTTACGCATTCATCCAGATAAAGATTGATTAATGTTTGGTAAGGAATTCCAGACTCAATTGCCAAATTTTTAAAATAATCTACAGTCGTGGTATTTATATTCATAGTTACTTGCTGTTTTTCTTTCTTTAAATATGGATTTCTTCTAGGGTTTAAAGTTTTAATGTTATATTCTTCTCTCATGTTATTCACCATCCTTTATTAATTTCTTCATATTGTTTTGATTCAGCTTTGGTTGCTTTTCTAGCGGAAATGATACGAATGATGTCATCTCCTCCTCTATAACAATGGCATACAATTAATAATTTCGCATAAGAACTCATTCCTAACATGATAAATCTATCTTCATCTAAAGAATGATCTGGATCATCAAATAGTATAGCTTGTTCATCATTAAATACAGTAGATGCTTCTTTAAATGAAATGTTATGCTTTTCTAAATTTATCCTTGCTTTATTAGCGTCCCATTCGAAATTCATTAAGAATATTCCCTTTCTATAATTACAATATAATTATACTATAATTATGAGTTATTGTTTTCTAAAAATAAAAAATAATTCTTGATTGTTTATTAAATACTCATTAAAATAGTTAGGTACCTAAGGAAAATGATATATGCAAATAGGAAGACAAATTAATAAGATTTCAAATTATTTAAGAAGAAGATCACAGAAAACCCAAGAAAAGATTGGCATTACAAACAATCAAGCACTAGTGCTTGACTACATTATGGCAAGTAATTGTCCAGTATATCAAAAAGACATTGAGAAAGAATTTGACTTAAGATCAAGTTCGGTAACTGAATTAATTGATGGTATGGAAGAAAAAGGTTGGATTGAAAGAATAGTTAGTCCAAGCGATAAGAGATTAAAACAGATTGTGTTTAAGGATAACAGCGATGTTGTTAGAAACAGCATTAAAAATGAGATATGTACTACAGAGAAACAATTAATTAAGGGCATTAATAAAAAAGACTTAGAAGTTTTTATGAAAGTTACAAATCAAATGTTAAAGAATTTGGAGGAAGAAGATGAACAATAGTGCATGGATGAGCAAGGATAAAGTATCAGATGTAGTAAAAAAGATGGCTATACCAAGTGTTATTTCAAGCTTGGTAACAGTTGTCTATAATATGGCGGATACTTTCTTTGTAGGGCAAACAGGTGACCCCTTACAAGTCGCGGCTGTAAGTCTTACAAATCCGATATTTATTTTATTTATGGCAGTTGCCAATATGCTTGGTATGGGTGGTAGCGCACTTGCTAGTAGGGCGCTTGGTAAAAATGATGAACAAAGGGCTAAGAATGTTTCTAGCTTTGTGACATATTTTAGTGTTTTAGTTGGTATTGTATTTTGTGTTATTTTGTTGTTGTTTCAAAATGAATTATTAACTTTATTTGGTGCTAATGCAGGCACTTTAGATTTAGCCAAAGGCTATACTTTATATATTGCGATAGGTGCTCCTTTTATTATCTTTTCAGCAGCCGCAAGTTTTATTGTTAGGGCACAGGGTGATAGTAAACAAGCTATGATAGGTAATATGATTGGCACAATCATCAATATTGTTCTAGATCCAATTTATGTATCAGTGTTTAATAAAGGTGCAGCAGGCGCAGCTATTGCGACTACTATCGCTAATATAATTGCGTGTGTTTATTATATTTATTACTTTGAAAAGAAGTCTAAGATTATGTCTATTAGACCAAAGTATTTCTCATTTAGTGTGTGTAAGGATATTTGTATATTGGGTTTACCAATGGCTTTATTTTCAAGCTTGATGAGTGTATCAACAATTATTACCAATCTTATACTTGCAGAATATGGCAATAGCGCTATTGCAGCAGCCGGTATTGTGTTTAAAGCTAATATGTTTGTTAGTTTCTTACAAATGGGCATCGCCAATGGTGTTCAGCCAATTCTTGGCTATTGTGTTGGTGCTAATAACCAAGAACGCTTTAAAGAAGTTGAATCATATACTAAGAAGTGTTGCTTAATATGCGGTTTTATTCTTTCGGCCTTATATATCATCTTTAGCAAGAATATTATTCAAATATTTATTAATGATAGCGAAACTATTTCCTATGGTATTCCATTATTGATTGGTTATACTTTATCAGGACCATTTATTGGCATGCTTTTTATGAATATGAATGTTTTGCAAACTTTAAACCATCCTATGCCAGCAACAATCCTTTCTTTATGTAGACAGGGTTTATTGTTTATTCCATTACTATATATTCTTAATATAATAATTGGCTTTAATGGGGTGTGTGTTGCTCAATCGCTTACGGATGTGCTTGTAATTATTATGTCGTTTGTGTTTAGAAGGAGGGTTTTATCTAAATTATAAAAGCGTATAATAGTTCGTATGATTAAAAAGATTACGGATTTATTGATAGAAATTATATATAGAGCACATACTTATTTATTAACATTAAATGATGCGCACGAGAGCGTATTTACTGATAAAGAATTACATTTCATTATCATTGGAATACTTGGAGTGTTGATGTTACTAGTGTTTTATCCCTTGTTTAAGTGGATGGCTAAAAAACACCTGACACTTCTAATCGCATGGTTTTATGTTTTTACAGTGCTAGTTGTTATTACTTTTGCGATAGAAATAGCTCAATGGTATTCAAATACTGGAACAATGGACTTTAAAGATATAGTAGCAGGCTTAGCTGGCTATTTCCTTATGTCTTTTATCTTTATACTGATTGTAATAATTATTGAATTGTTAAAGGAAAGAAAAAAGAAGGTATCGTAAACCTTCTTTTGTGTCTTAGTCAAATACTACAACTAGTAGCATTTTAAATTTTTCTTGGCCATATACAGCATGAGGATGCTTAGCAGGCATCACAATTGATTCGCCTTCTTTTAAGATATAAT
>CAVEWG010000186.1:0-3033 GCA_963619285.1 Oscillospiraceae bacterium
TTAATACTGTTGTGCTTGTAAATAGCGTAAATACTATAATTATTACCTTTGGTGTATTTATGATTCTAGTTACCAGTGCCATTATTTTCTTTATGCTAAAACAACAACAAAAACAATCTCAAAAGATTGAACTTGAAAAGCGTTTAAATCTTGAAAAGACAAATAAAGAATTAGATGAAATCAATGAAAAGTTAAAGGCTTCGATTTCAGCTACACAAAATGCATTTGAAATGGCAAAAGAAGCTAATCAATCAAAGAGTGATTTCTTGGCAAATATGTCTCATGATATTAGAACGCCAATGAATGCGATTGTTGGTATGACTACACTTATTGAACATGATGCTAATAATCCAAATAAAGTATTAGAGTATTCGAAAAAGATTGAAAAAGCTAGTCAACATCTGTTAGGTCTTATAAACGATGTTCTTGATATGAGTAAGATTGAAAGTGGTAAGACCAAACTTAATAATATAGACTTTTCTATTTATGATGTTTTAGATCAAGTAGAAACAATGTTTAGGCCTCAAGTTAATGAGAGAAAACAAAACTTTTCTATTAAGACTTTTAATATTAAACATAAGTGGCTGGTGGGTGATAGTGTTAGGCTATTACAAATTTTAAATAATATTGTTTCTAACGCAATTAAATACACCAACAATGGTGGAACAATAAAACTTACCGTTGATGAGCTGAAATATAATTCAAAACAATTCGCTAGATTAAGATTTGTTGTTGAAGATGATGGCGTTGGTATTTCTAAAGACTATATCGGCAAGATTTTTGATTCATTCACAAGAGAAGAAAATTCTTTAACTAATCATATTCAAGGTACGGGACTTGGTATGGCTATTACCAAGAACCTTGTTGATTTAATGGGTGGCACAATTGAGGTTGAAAGTACAAAAGGGGAAGGAACTTGCTTTGAAGTTGTTCTAACTTTTAAGGTTGGCGAGAAACATACTAGTGCTATAGAAGGTCGAAAAGAAAAAACAAACGAAGAAGTTTCAGTTTTAAGTGGTAAACATTTATTGTGTGCTGAAGATAATGAATTAAATGCTGAGATTTTAAAAGAACTATTAAGTATGCAAGGTGCTACTTGTCAAATATGTGAAAATGGTAAAGATCTTGTTGAAACATTTGAAAGTTCTAAGCCTGGCGACTTTGATTTAATTCTAATGGATGTTCAAATGCCTGTTATGAATGGTCTAGAAGCTACTAAAGCCGTTAGAGAAAGTGACCATCCTTTAGCCAAATCAATCTTTATTATTGCGATGACGGCCAATACATTCTCCGAGGATATTCAATTATGTTTACAAGCTGGCATGAACGCTCATATTTCAAAACCTGTTGATATGAAACTACTTGAAAAGACTATTAGAAATCTTCAAAACGGGGGGGCAACTGACGACAGATATTAAAAAATAGTTTTTGTTAAGCTATTTTAGTAGTGGTTTAAATGAAGAAATTATCTCTTTATTTATACTTCCACTTAGTGCTTTTGTGTAGTTACATACAAATGTTCCCGTAATTAATATCATCATAGCTTCTGCTTGATCTTCGCTTACTTTGTTTTTATAGACTTTTTTTAAACAAGAATACATAACTTCTTTCCATGACTTGAACTCAGAGGTTACCATGTCTTGTATCTTACCATTGTATTTGGCTAAGACATACGTTTGTAGTGTTGCAGTTGGTCTATTTTCATGTGTTCCACCTGTGGCAACATATTCCATAAAAGCATTCATATAATCAAGTGGTGTTTTATAGTCTTTTATATCATGACTATCAAACCAATCTTTACAATGTTTGCTCATATATTCTTTAGCGTATTCACAATAAGACAATACTAAATCTTCTTTGTTTTCGAAATAATTTAATAATTTTGGATGAGTCATATTAGCTTTTCTTGCTATATCTCTTAAAGTGATATTATCTATTGTTTTTTCTTCAATGCATTTTTCAAAAGCTTGTAATATTTTAAGTCTTTCTTTTTCTTTATCAACGATTAATGGCATATTTTCTCCTATTTTTCTTTAATTATACGAAGGTGTTGACTGTAAAACAATCTAATGTTATTTTATAATTACCAAATGGTAAATAAAAGGAGATTTTTTATGTCAGAAAGAAATAAAAAGGTTGTTAAATTATTAGACAAAAAATTAGATATTAACATGTCTAAAATGTTGATGAAATGTTCAATTGTAATTTTGATTTCCGTGTTACTTCATGATGGCGATCACTTAAGACAAGCATTTAATTGGGGATATAGTATTCCATTGTCATTGTTGGTATTAAACCTTGTAGTATACATATTGCCGGTTGTATCAATTTTCTTAACTAAATTAAATAGAGCCAGTGCTTGCCTTGTCATAGCTTTTACAGGTGTCTTTACAAGTGCTGCTTTTTTGATTATTCATTTATGTGGAGCATTTACAGGACTTTGGGGAGTGTGGAACTTTTCTTATTTTGAACTTATAAAAGGTGTAACATGGAAAGGTGTTTATTATCAAGGTGTTGATTTTATAAGTTGGATATTCTTGTTTGAAGTTCCTGCTTTATCTTTACCTAGCTCATATATCGCTTATAAACAATATTTAAAGTTGAAGAATGAAAACCATTAATTTAAAAATATATGGCATTGATTGTATTGCTTGTGTTAATGATATTGAGAATATATTAAATAAAATAGATGGAATAGAAAGTGCTAAAGTTAATTATTCAACTTCGCTCGCATCAATCACACTTAATAAAGATATTGATTTAGATAGTTTATACAAAGAACTTAATAGATTTGGTTTTTCCATTCCTATTCAAACTTATAAAATCGAAACCAGTAATGTAGGTTCAATAGCTAAAATCTTAGAGAATTGTTTTGGCGTAAAAGAAGTAAAACTAAATGATTCTGTTTTAGAAGTATTAATGTATTCATTAAGTGATGATGCATCTTTACTTAAAAGTTATCTTAAGAATTTTGAATATAACTTGCTAGAATTTGATAATGGTCAAGAAGAACTTGAAGTAAATAATCAATTG
>CAVEWG010000187.1:0-2964 GCA_963619285.1 Oscillospiraceae bacterium
TACCTATAGAGATTAAATTAGATACGCTATTCCAGAAATAATTTAAAGTTTTCATTCATATTGATTATAACTTACTAACAAAATAATAGTAGTTAATTTTGATGTTATACTTTAATCATGAAATATTTTTTATTTGCTGCTTTACTAGCTGTATATTTTGAATTCCTTGGAAGATATTTTCTTTCTATTTTTAATAAAAAAGCTTTGCCATTGTCTTTTTGTGTGGGCATTACTTTTACAATGGCCTTCTTTTACTTGTTTGGATGGCCTATATCAGCATTTAACTTGCCATCTATGTATTATTCCTTGTTTTTATCAATTTATTTTTTAATTTCTACTATTTTGATACTTAAAAACATTAAGAAAATAGATTGCTCATTAGATTTCAAGTTTCTATTGGCTTTTTTAGTTCTTTTAGCTTTTGAAATATATACATCCTGGAATAAAACTTTAGGTGATCCTCATGGTTTTGACGCTGTATACTACATAAACTATATAAGTTCTAATGTGGATACTAGTTCTTTAAATAGTGTTCATCCTCTATTTGGCACATCACCAAATACCTATAAAGACACAATCACCTACGTTTTTCAATCATATAATTATTTTATTTCTTCATTTATTTTTATCATCAAAAAATTGTGCAGCTTGGTATCTATTTCTCTTGATTTTTTACCCGCATATTATTGGATATTTCAAATTCAGTTGCATATTTTCTTTATCTCAATATCTTTATTATCTATAAAAGAAATTGGTTGTAAAAACAAAGCCATAAATATGTCGTTGGTATTATTGCTAATTCTCTTTATGAATAATTTCTACTATAACACGGATTTTGGTTTTATTGGCAATACTTTCAGAATGTCAGTGCATGCTCTAGCTACTATTTTTCTATTTAGATACTTCAAAGAAAAAGATCACGCTAACTTATATTTATTTTTCATTTCAATGTTAGGCTTGTGCGGTTTTTCATCAACCGGTACCTTCGCAACGATATTTATTTTATTCGGCCTGTTCTTTTATCTATATGATAAGGAACCTAATCTAGTAAAATACTATTGTCTAGTTTTGTATGTTCCTGTTTTAAACATATTATGTGTTAAATTCGGCATTAAAGCTTATGTTTTTCTTATTACGACGATTTTATTTGTTGTCATATATTTTCTTAATAATTTAATTTTAAGCATCTATAAAAACAAATATATACGAGTTGGAACAATCGTTTTTTTAACATTATTTTTGGTAACAATGAATATTATAGTTTCTGGTAAAGCTATTGATCTTTATGGTTTTATAAAAAATTATTCAGAAACACAAGATATGTCTTGGGACTATTTTGACTTCTATGATATTCGCCATTGGATATTTAATTTATTAGTGCTTATCCCAATGTTTTTCTTTACATTAAAAAATAAGCAACATCCATTTTCAATTATTTGTATAGTATTAATGTTGACGTTTTTTAACCCACTAGCTGGTACATTTATTAATAAGCTATGTTGGGTATACTATAGAACATACGATATCATAATAAACCAATTTACATTAGCTTTCTTTATAAATTACTTGTTATTTTCTATAGACTATAAAAAAATTGCCTGTGCAACTTTGACAATTGCTTGTATTTTACTAGTTGTGTTGCAATATCCTCGCTATTATCATTATCAATTTAAACCAGATGATGATTATAATCACCTTTACAAAATAGAAAATAGTGAATTAGAAATGATTAGAAATGTTCAATCTTTAATTAGTAATGATGGCTTATCAAATCCGAAAATTATAAATACAACATTCTATATGAATTCATTTATAGAAAATGGTGAGTACCTAATCGGTAAAGAAAGAAGATACAATTATGACCAATTTGATGAAACATCATATGCGTTGTATCTTATATTTTATCCATCTGATGGTTGGGATAATTTCAGGCCAGCCGATACTCCTGATTATGATGATGTAATAGAGTTACTTAAAAAATCCAATTATGACATGGTTATAGTCGATAATGGATTATATATAACATATAAAGGCGAGTATATAACATTGGCTGATGCAATATGTAGCGATGGAACTTATGAAAAATCTGAATATTCAACAGCTAATTATGCCGTAATAAAATTATATTAAACAACATACGACAAGCCTCTCTATAAATCCAGAAAGGCTTGTTTTTTATTTACGTCTCTTATTGATTAAAGTTCTAACAATTAATATCAAGGCTAAACTTATTCCGCTACAAAGGCTTATGATTGTATTTGTATTAACTTCATATTTCATCATTACGTTATGATTTCCTGAATTTACCCTAAAGGCTATGAAACCATAATTTGCTTTTAGTGTTTGAACCTCTTGGCCATCAACATATACTTTCCATTTTTTATCGTATGGAACATAAGTATAAACCAGTGAATCATTTTCAGAAGCATCAATCTGAGCGCTTATAGTATCATTATTAAACACCACATTATAGAAAGCATTTTCTTTCCTAATGTTATAAATAGCTTCTTCTAAGTTATCATTAGACTCACACATAAACAATCTAATTCCATAACCATTTTCATCTACATCATCAAACTTAACAACTATTTTATTGGTTGGTTGATCAATATCAACACTGCAAAAATCATATTGGTAAAAATGTCTTGTTTCCATTGTTCCATCCGTATGATAAACCTCAACATCCAGTACAGGCATACCACCATTATTAATACAAAGCGTTACATTATTGATCGGTTCTTCGAATTCATGTTCCAAGTATCCTTCATATGTATAATCTTCTAACATGGTTAAATTATAGTTTGATATTAAATCATAATTTATATTATCACTTTCATTAATCGCAACGTATTCTCTAAGTATTTTTTCTATTTCAAATGTATCTAAATCCTTTAGATATTCCGCATTAACCGTTTTATTATTTATATAGCCTAATTCAACGAAATACTTGTTAATGTAATAATC
>CAVEWG010000188.1:0-2955 GCA_963619285.1 Oscillospiraceae bacterium
ATAAAAATAATTCCGAGAAAAATAAAGTAGACTTTAGATTTCTCGGATTTTTTATATTCCTAATAAATTAATTGGAATGATATGGACACCATCTTTGGTATAAGCTGGGCCAGTGGATGTTAAAATCGCCATAAAACTTGGAAGATGTTTTCTATCTTCTTCTAGTTTATTTCTTAATTTTTTTAGATTACCAATACCTTCATTTATTAGCTTTTCACCGCCCAATTTAATTTCGATTAATGCGTAGTCGCCGTTTTCTAGATGAACAACCGAATCGCACTCTAGACCATTGTTATCTCTATAGTGTCTTACTTCACCATTTAAACAGTCTGCATATATTGATAGTTCTTTAACCGCAAAATCTTCAAAAAATAGACCAAATGATTTTGGATCATTTATTAGATCGTTTGGCGAAATATTTAATATCGCTGTCGCAATTGAAGTATCTACAAAATGTCTTGTCGGATTAGAAATAACTGCTGTCTTGCTTCTAAAATTAGGATTCCATGCATCTATGTCTTTAATGATATACAAATCATTTAAAGCTTCTACATATGAATCATAAGTGTCCTCATCAATCTTGCGATCTTCATGTTCAGTGATATCTTTAATCATTATGCTTCTTCTTACTTCTGTAGAAATATTTCTCGCATAACTTCTTAAGATAATTTCAAATAATTTTTGTTTCTTATTTCTAAACTTTTTATTAGGATTATTTTCAAACTCAAATAAAGTAGAGATATAGTTCTTAGTTACTGATAAAGAGGTTTCTCTATCACACAATACAGATAATGGCCAACCACCTCTACATATATAAAAAGCCGTGTCATTTATCGAATAACTATCGTTTGTATTGAAAACCGAATCTTGGCCATCAAATAAAGACTTAAGTGAAATACTTCCATCCGACTCCTTTGACTCTAATAAAGAAAAAGGTTTCATTTTTACAGTGACAATTCTACCGGCACCGCTATGATATATATCATCCTTATCCGCTGGTGTTGAGCTTCCGGTAAAGATAAATTGACCAAATTTATTATCAGTTTCATCTATTTTAGATCTTGCTACATTCCACAAATCCGGAACATTTTGCCACTCATCAATAAGCCTTGGATTTTCGCCAACTAGAATCGCCTTGGGGTCTGTTTGACATAGTTCAATTTTCGCCTTGGTATCTAGAGAATAAAAACTCTTAGAAAAAAATTTGGCAGTTGTTGTCTTGCCGCAAAACTTAGGGCCCGCCACCACAACTACACCACTACTTTTTAATGCTGTATCTATTTTTTTCTCTATTAATCTTGGATAATATGACATAATTTTTACCTCATCAGAATTATACCATCATTATCGGCTTTTTCAGCATTTTCCCCATGTTTCGCGTCAACATTTTTCCCCTGTTTCGCGTCAACATTTTCCCCCTGTTTCGCGTCACTTTCTATGATTGTTTAAATATTCTATGATTAAGTCAACTGAAAGGTCTATGCCACATGATGAATCAATTACTAAATCATAGTTGCTAGGATCACCCCAAGTATTACCTGATATATGTCGATAGTATGAGGCTCTAGCCTTATCTGATTTCTTGATGTTCTTTTGTGCTTGTTTTAAATCATCACCATATACTTCCATTACTCTATTAACACGATAATCAAAAGGTGCCTTGATAAATACTTTTACTACATTATCATAGTCTCTTAAAACATAATCGCTAGCTCTACCAACAATAACACATGAGCCATTATCTGCAATCTTTCTTATGATTTCATCTTGTGCTTTGATTGCTTTTTTAACTACATGGCTACTTAAATATAGGTTTCTTGTGATAACGGGTGCATTCTTGTTCACATCAGAAATAAATTCTTTATCCAAACCACTTTCATGGGCAGCTAGGGCTACCATTTCTTTATAGTAAAAAGGAACACCTAATTTTTCAGATAATACTTTACCAATTTGTTTACCACTTGAACCATGCTCCCTAGCAATTGTTACTATTACACCTGGCTTAGATGGCTTTAAGGCGACTATTTCTTCATTTACTTTTTCTGTTGATACATAATCGCTACTTAAGAATTGTCTATAGAAAATAAAGCCTGCAATTGTAGTAATTGTTTCAGTACATGGAAAAGTTAGCCAAAAATAATTTAAACCAAGTTTGGCAAATACAAACCCAAGCGGTACAAACAATACTACTGTTCTAATTATTGTAAGTAATGAACTCTTTAAACTTGAACCAACCGCTTGGAAAAACACCGGAAAAGTTAAAGAAGTAACCATCGGAATAAAACTTATACCAATGATTCTAAAGCCAAAAGTTCCTATTTCTATTACTTTATCATTTGAAGTAAATACTTGTAGCAATTGTCTAGGTATGCCTACAAAACAAAGAGTTCCAACAGCCATCAAACAAAGTCCAAATATTACCGCTACATTAAGTGTTTTCTTACAACGGTCAATGTCTCTTGTGGCATAGTTGTAACTAACAATAGGCACAATGCATGTCTGCATAGCACCTAAAGGAATAAAGAAAAATGTTTGCCACTTATAGTAAAGGCCTAGAGCGGTAACAGCTTCATCACAAAAAGTAGCTAGTATCAGATTTAAGCCTAATATATAAAAGGTATACGCTGACTGCATTAAAATATTAGGAATACCTAGTCTAAATATTTCTTTTATATGATGGCCATATACTTCTATTTTAGGTGACTTCCTAAATCCTTTTTTAAACACAACAAGGGCGGCTACAATTTGACCAACAACTGTTGCGATAGCGGCACCCGCAATGCCCATTTCTGGTATATTAAACATACCAAATATCAACAATGGATCTAGAATAATATTTGTAATAGCGCCAAGAATTTGAGCAAACATTGGTGTTTTCATATCACCATTAGACTGCAAAATCTTAGTCCATACACTCTCTAAAAATAAGCCAAAACTAAAGACACAAACAATTCT
>CAVEWG010000189.1:0-2927 GCA_963619285.1 Oscillospiraceae bacterium
ACAATAGTTTGAATTTAGTCTATATCGTCATTCTTTAAATCTTTAGCAGCATTAGCGATAACTTTTTCTGCAACATTATTAGGAGCAGGTTCATATCTATCAAAGTCGATAACATATGTACCTCTACCCTTAGTCATAGATCTAAGTTCTGTTGCATACTTAATCATCTCAGCCATAGGTACTTCAGCATCAATAGTTACATAGCCATCATTAGTACGGCCTGTATCCATAATCATGCCTCTACGTTTATTGAAGTCACCAATCAAATCGCCAACATATTTTTCAGGTGTTACAACATGTACCTTACCAATTGGTTCTAGTAGTATTGGATTTGCTTTAGGAATACCATTTTTAAATGCAATCTTAGCAGCAGCTTCAAATGAATTAGGCTTAGAATCAACTGGATGATATGAACCATCATATAATGTAGCTTTTACATTAACTACTCTACATCCGGCTAGTGGTCCTTTAGCCATACAAGCTCTTAATCCTGCTTCAACACTAGGGAAGAAGTTTTTAGGAACAGCACCGCCGAATACTTCTTCAGCAAATACTAAATCTTCATCATCTGGATTGTATTCAAATCTAATCCATACATCACCAAATTGACCAGCACCACCATTTTGTTTCTTGTATTTGCCTTGAACTTCAGACTTGCCTCTGATAGTTTCACGATATTGAATCTTAGGTTCTTTTAAATTAATTTCTACTTTATATCTATTTTTTAATTTGTTGACAACAACATCCATTTGTTGATCACCAACACAATACAACACTTGCTCACCTGTCTCAGCGTTTCTAACAAGATTAATTGACTTATCCTCAATTAAAATCTTCTTTAAGGCGTCAGACATCTTATCTTCATCGTCCTTAGTCTTTGGAGATATAGCCATGCCCAACATCGGACGAGGATATTCAATTGGTGGATACTTAACTACTAATTCCTTAGTACATAATGTATCACAAGTCTCCGTTACACTAAGCTTAGTAAGAGCGACAATATCACCACAATGCGCCTTATCTAAAGGTTGTTGATTCTTACCACACATTGTAAATAAGCCACCAGCTTTTTCATTTACTTCCTTATTTGCGTTATATAAAGGCGTTTGTAAACTCAAAGTACCAGACATGACTTTTAATAAAGAAACTTTGCCAACAAAAGGATCGACGATAGTCTTGAATATTCTACCAGTAAATGGACCATCATCTTCAGTTTTAATCTTTGTACCATCAACTTCAATCTCGCCTGTTTCACAATACACAGGAGCGAAAGTAGCGATGAAATCAAGAATTTCACCTACACCATAGCCAGATATTGCACATCCTCCAAGTATTGGCTTAATTTCACCATTTTTAAGCGCAGTCTTTAAGCCAAACTTCTTTTCTTCTTTAGTGAAAGATTCGCCTGCGAAGAATTTTTCCATCATTTCATCATTTGTAGAAGCTACTACTTCCATGATTTCTTCATAGTATGGATCATTTTCATCATAGATAGTCTTTCTAACACCAACCATCTTATTGCCATCCATTTCTGGAACCAAGAATGGTACAGCACCAGCACCATAAACATCAGTGATACTTCTAGCTATTTCTTCAAATTTCATGCCTTCATCGGCATTATTGATCAAGAAGCAGAAAGGAATGCCTAATTTAAGAGCTAAGTTAGCAGCCTTTTCAGTACCTGATTGTTGACCTTCTTTACCGCTAACAAAGATAACTGCTAAATCAGCAACACTTGCGCCAGATATCTTATCACCTTCATAATCTAAATAACCTGGTGTATCAATGAAATTGATTTTTCTACCTTTCCATTGAATAGGCGCCATAGATGAATAAACAGACAAACCTCTTTTAGCTTCTTCTGGATCAAAGTCCATTGCCAGAGTACCATCAGAATTATTACCCATTCTAGCTATTTCGTTTGTAAGAAGTAAGGCGTTTTCAATAAAAGTAGACTTACCACTACCAGCATGTCCTAGTAATACGACATTGCGTATATCTTTTCCTTCATATTCTTTCATACTAGATTACACTTTCAAGTTCTTCAGGAACACCATTTCTGAAATAATCTCTAGCAGTCTTACCTAAATTATCTTTAGCGTTTTTATCTGCACCTTTATTAACTAAGTAAACAACTTCATCAACATTGCCTTGGTAGCAAGCTCTCATCAGGGCATTGCATCCTTTATTATCATGGGCGTTGATATTAGCACCTTTGTTTAGTAATAAATGAACTGTTTCAACCTTACCAGCATTGATTGCGTCAATTAGAGCAGTTCTTCCTTCTTCATCCTTTATCTCAAGATCAGCACCATTATCAATTAAGTATTCAACAACATCACTTCTGCCTTCATAACTAGCTCTAATTAATGCGCTTCTTTGTTTATTATCTCTAGCATTTACATTAGAACCAGCTTCAACAAGCATCTTAACGATTGCCAAGTGGCCTTTTTTAGCAGCACCCATTAAAGGTGTTTTATTTTCAACATCTCTGCTTCTTACATCGGCTCCTTTTTCTAATAAGAACTTAACGATTTCATCATATCCTCTCTTACTAGCTCTAGCCAATGCGCTTCTTCCTTCAGTGTTGGTAGTTTCAACATTAGCACCTTCTTCTACGTACTTCTTTACAAGTTCAAGGTTTCCTTCCTTAACTGCTGCGTAGAAATTTTTGTTTAATTCTTGTGTCATGATTTTATCCTCCTTATGATAAAAAAAGAACGCACACAGACGCGTTCATATTAAAGAATCAATGTTAAGCAACACAATGCTTTTTTGGGCTTCTACCCCGTCTACTTGAAATAGCAATTTATCAACATTATGTACTTTCATATTTCTTACCTTGTCTTAATTATATGTAGGAAAAATAACAAGTACAAGAAAATAAAATAAATTATTTTAGAAAAAATGTAAGCGCTTTACATTTT
>CAVEWG010000190.1:0-2923 GCA_963619285.1 Oscillospiraceae bacterium
ATAAATAAAAGAGATTTAAAAATCTCCCTTAAAAATTATTTTTCATTTGGAACATCAAAATAACCATTTTTGATAATAATTGGCCTTAAAATTTTAATTTTCGTCATCGGACCAATCTTCAATTTCATGATAACTCTTGACGCATATGGCCTATTTTCATCATGCACAAAAACCATCTTCATAATCTTAAGCTTATACTTAAGACACATATTATAGATTTCTGGAAATCTTTCAGCAGGATAGAGTGTATATACTTCCCCATTATCTTTCATGTTTTTTCTAAAGGCCTTAAACATATCACCTAAGGGTAAAGTCTCTTCAAACATCGCCGTCTTATAAAACTTATTTTCTCTAACATTGCCCATTTCAAAGAAAGGTGGATTACAAATAACCACATCAACAGGCTCAATATTTAAATCCTGAATCCTTGAATTAATAAGCTCAAAATCATCAGTATACTTCTCTAAATTAATCTTAGCCAATTCTAATGGTTCTGGATAAATATCAACCCCAATTAAATGACCCGCATTTCTTGCGTGAGCATACAAAAGTAAAGCACCATTATTTGTACCTAAATCTAAAACTGTTTTCTTTTTTAAAGGTTCAAGAAACATGCCTAAGGCAGCAGTATCTGAATTAACCTTAAACATCTTAGAATCTTGTACAATTTCGTAATTAATAAATTTTAAATAATCATTCTGTCTCATCATCATAATCCTTTGAAAGTTCAAAATAGAAAGTAGAACCCTTATCTAGTACAGAAACAACACCATACTTAGCTCTATGGGCTTCAAGTATCGCCTTAGCAATCGCTAAGCCAAGTCCTGTGGAATTCTCATTTCTCCTAAAGTTTTTATCAATCTTATAATACCTATCCCATACATATGGTAAAGCCTCTTCACTTATTCCTTCACCTTCATCTTTTACTTCAAAATAAAGACTGTCTTCGCTATCTTTCATTGTGATATAAATCTTGGAATTATCATAAGAATGCTTAATCGCATTAGACAAGTAATTATAAATAACTTCGGAAATCTTAGTCTCATCGCCATAGACAATAACACTCTTAAGTTTCTTCTTTAAAACAATATTCTTTTCCTTTAATAAGCCATCTAATAAATCACAAACCCGCAAAGTAGTCTTTTTAATATCAAAATTAGACTTATTTAAATTAATATAGCCAGCCTGCAATTTAGAATACTCTTGCATATCATTGATAAGCTTAGTTAAATACTCAGTTTCATCAATTATGACATCTAAATGCTCATTTCTTTTAACAGGATTATCACCTGAAATATCCTTAATCATCTCTGCATAAGATCTAATAAGGGTAATAGGTGTCCTTAAATCATGAGAAACATTGGCCAATAAATCCTTCCTAAGTTCATCAATCTTAGACAATTTATCCGTGGCATCATCTAAAGTATTGGCCAAATCATTTATCTCACTATAAGATTGCCTATCGCTTTTAAAACTAACATGATAATCACCATCAGCTAATTTAATAGCCTCTTTTTGCATATTAACAATCGGTGAAGTAATTCTATTGGCTAATAAAAAAGAAACAACTAGTGCCAACACAATAACAATCAAAGAAAGATATAAATACTGCTTCAAAATAAAATCAACATAAGACTCTAGTAATTCAAGCGGTGTATTTATCACCAAATAATAATTAGCCAAATTAACACTAATCTTTTTGCCATACATAAGCATCTCAAGACCTGAAACAGAAGAAGTCAAAGACAAATTAATCGTATTATTACTATTAAGCTTTTCAATTAATTTATCAGCGTCCTTAGAAACAATTAAAGAATCATCATCTAAACTAATCTCATCATCTAACATACAAAGCTCACCCAATGAATCAGCTTCATATACTCTTTTGCCATTTTGATTATAAATAATGGCGCAAACATTATTACTATTAACAAGCTTATTAGCTCTATCAACCGAAGTTTCAGTTGGCTTATTAACCAATAAATCATCTTCAATAGTAGAAACGATTGTATCAATCATCTTTATGCGATTATCACGATAATAAGGTTTAATAAAGGCCACTAATAAAACCCCTAGTAATATAAGCATCACTAGTGAGAATATTAAAAAATATAGCCAAGTCTTAAATTTAATTCCCTTAAAATTAAACCGCAAATTTATAGCCCAATCCTCTTTCTGTACTAATCAAATCACGATATTCACCAAGTGATTTTCTAAGCATTTTAACATGGGTATCAACGCTTCTATCACCTTCAAAATAATCTACTTTCCAAACAGCTCTAAGAAGCTTTTCTCGTGATAAAACAATGTTTTGATTCTCAATAAAATAAAACAGTAGTTCTTTCTCTTTTGGCGTCATAGCTAACTTTTGATTATCAATATATACTTCTCTTGCATCAAAATCACACACAAGTCCCTTATAAATAAACTTCTCATTTTCTCTTTTCTTATTTCTTGCCATAACAGCCTTAATTCTAGCCATTAACTCCTTTGGTGAAAAAGGCTTAGTCACATAATCATCAACACCCATATTAAAACTAAAAAGTTTATCATCTTCTTCTTGTCTTGCACTAAGCATAATAATTGGCACATCTTTTACTTCTTTTATTTTCTTACAAGCCTCAAAACCATCCATTATTGGCATCATGATATCTAAAATAATACAATCATAATCATTGCTTAAAGCTTTTTGTACTGCACTTTTGCCATCACTTGCTTCATCACACTCAAAGTTATTGACGATCGCATATTCTTTTACTACTTCACGAATCTTAGTTTCATCATCAACAATTAAAATCTTCATCAGTACATTACCATCTTCTTCACAATCAATGAAGCCTCTCTATCTTTTCTTCCTTCAAAATAAACATATTTTGCGCTATTTAATTTTTCAATATATTCATTATAAACATTAGGCATAATG
>CAVEWG010000191.1:0-2881 GCA_963619285.1 Oscillospiraceae bacterium
ATAATTAACTTTGCCACCAACTCTACACAAAGATTTAGAAACAATAGTGCTAGAAGTATTAGGAGCTAAATGAATCATCTTAGCGCCTGCATCTTGAAATTGTTCATGTGAGGCAACAGCTATTGAGATACAAACACCCTTTGCGTTTTTACCATTTAAAACACAACATGGATATTTCATATTCAAATGGGAACCAATGTTGCCATCAATCCATTCCATAACACCATTTTCTTCAACAAGTGTACGCTTAGTAACAAGATTCAAAATATTACTAGACCAGTTTTGAACAGTAGAATAACGACACTTAGCATCTTTTTTAACAATTATTTCAACGGTTGCCGCATGCAAAGAATCATTAGAATACTTAGGAGCTGTGCAACCTTCAACATAATGAAGATCACTTCCTTCATCACATATTATTAAAGTTCTTTCAAATTGGCCCATTAATTCTGAATTAATTCTAAAGTAAGATTGTAAAGGCTTATCAAGCCTTACACCCTTTGGCACATAAATAAATGAGCCACCAGACCATACAGCAGCATTTAAAGCTGCGAATTTATTATCAGCATAAGAAACAACAGTTCCAAAATATTCTTTAAATAAGTCAGGATATTTCTTTAATGCAGTATCGGTATCATAAAAAATAACACCTTTTTCTTCTACTTCTTTTAACATATTATGATAGACAACTTCTGATTCATATTGAGTAGAAACACCTGCTAAAAACTTTTGTTCAGCCTCAGGAATCTTTAATTTTTCAAAAGTATTCTTGATGGTTTCAGGAACTTCATTCCAATCCTTCTCAACTTTTTTGCTTGGTTTAATATAGTAAGTAAAATCATCAAAATTGATATCACTTAAATCAGGTCCAAAAGAAGGCAAAGGCATCTCTATAAACTTATGGTAAGCTTTTAAACGATATTCTAACATCCAATCGGGTTCGTTTTTAGTCTTTGAAATAGCCCTAATTACGTCTTCATTTAAGCCCTTTGAAGTCTTAAAAACCGAGACATCCTTGTCTTTAAAATCATATGCATATTCTTCTTGATTTTTAATAATATCTTGATTATCCATAATTATCTATCAACTCTTCCATCGCTTTTATGCCAATGGTTCCACACTTTATTCTATTAGCTTGTTTAGATAAAGTATCAAACGCATTAGCTTCTTCTAATAAATCGCTATCAAATTCATCTTCATTAATCATCTTTTTATATTCGCCAATGATATGTTTAGCTTCACTTACTGTTTTGCCTTTTATTAAAGTAGACATAATAGAAGTGCTCGCAAAACAAATAGTACAGCCAACACCATCAAATCTAACATCTTTGATGATTCCATCTTCTATTAACATTTGAACCTTAATATCATCTATACATGAATCAGAAGCATTATGTACGTTGTGATATCTATCATCATCAACTAGACCCTTGTTTCTTGGATTTTGATAATGATCCAAAAGTATTTCTCTTTTCAAAAATTCATCCATCATATAATTGCTCCTATGCACTTTTCAATCGTGCAATCCTTTAAAACATCAACAAATCTATCAATTTCTTCAGTTGTGTTATATAGATACATACTAGCTCTAATAATTTGGTCATTTCCTGTAACATTATGTAAAATCTTAGCACATTGATTACCAGTTCTTACCGCAATATGGTTTTTGTTTAAGTAAGAACCAACATCTTGAGCAAATATACCATTTACATTAAATGAACAAATAGCCACATCAGCATTCTTATTGTAGACTGTTACATTATCAAGCCCACAAATCTTATCCATCATATACTTGATAAGATAATTATCATATTTCTCAACGTTTTCCATACCTAGATTATCAAGATAATCAATAGCACTAGATAGTCCAAGCACTCCTTCAATATTTGGCGTACCAGCTTCAAATACTTCTGGAACTTCCTTTAGGATGATGTTGCCATCTTTATCAAATCTAGCATTAGCACCACCTCCATAAAATACAGGAGACATTTGCTTAAGTAAGTTATATTTGCCATACAATACGCCAATACCACTTGGTCCTAACATCTTATGAGCAGAGAAAGAAATAAAATCCAAGTCTAAGTCAGTAACATCAACCTTAATATGCGGAACGCCTTGTGCTCCATCAACCAAAACTAAGGCATTGTGTTTATGAGCTATATCACATATTTCTTTAATTGGATTAATGTAGCCAAGAACATTTGATACATATGTCAAAACAACCATTTTTACTGATGAGTCAAAACACTTAACATAGTTATCAATATTAAATGTTCCATCTTCATTTAAAGGAATATATTTGATATTTATTTCTTTATCTTTCGCAATTTTAAATAAAGGCAAAATATTAGAAGCATGCTCTAAGTAGGTAGTTAAAATAGTATCGCCTTTCTTAAGAATATGACTCATACCATATATAGCCGTATTTAAACTGCCTGTCGCCCCACTTGTAAAGACTATTTCTTCACTTCTTTTAGCGTTTAAAAACTTCGCAACTTTATTTCGTGTATTATCGTATTTTAAAGATACATCAAAAGACATATCATAATCACCTCTATGAATATTACAAGTTTCATATTCATAGAAGTTTGTTACTGAATCTATTACGCATTTTGGCTTAAAAGTTGTTGCCCCACTGTCAAAATAGATTAAGTCTTTATTATTGGCAATAATTGGAAAATCTTTTCTTACATTCCACATACATCTGCCACCTTTTTATCAGCGATTTGTTTTAGATTAGAACCATCTTCATATTGGCTGTAGAATTCAACAGATGGCATTAAGTAACTAAATAATAATAGACTCAATGCAGCTTTCTTATCTAAGCCACGAGAATTCATATAGAATAAAACATCTTCATCAATTGTTCCGCAAGACAAAG
>CAVEWG010000192.1:0-2868 GCA_963619285.1 Oscillospiraceae bacterium
CGTTATTTAAAACAGTCTTGCCATTTTTCATCTTATATAAGACTTTATTAAAACCAAGATCAGCTCTTTTACCAACACCACCGCCTAGTACTATCGCATCATATTTCATCACATAGATCCTTAACGCTAGCGTTTAAATACTTAATGATTTCTTCACGATTTACTTTAAGACTTATGCCAAAGGCACCACCTGATAATTCAATTTCTTCATGGTTTAATACTTCTTTATCAAAGAAAACACCTTTGTTCTTTTTAGCACCAAGTGGAGAAACACTTCCTCTTTCATAGCCTATTTCCTTTAGTAAATCTTTTACATGTACTAGTTCAATATTTTTAATACCTATTTCCTTGGCACATTTCTTTAAATCAAGTTCGCTATTAACAGGAATAACCATCACATATAAATCATGGTCATGTTTACCAACTAGGGTCTTATAACACATCTTAGGATCTTGATGAAGATATTCACTTACTTTTTCACCTGAAAAGTCTTCTTTGGGAATATCATATTCCAATACTTCGTATTTAATCTTCGCTTTATCAAGTTGACGCATCGCATTGGTTTTGTTCATTACTTTAATACCTCGAAATACAATTTACTTAAATCATTAGGTAATTCACATTCAACATTTATCATTTCTTGTCTTAGTGGATGGAAAAAATCTAGCTCATCGGCCATTAAACCCATCCTAATGCATAGTTTTGACTCTTCCCCATATAAAGTATCATTCAATATTGGAAAGTGCTTATAAGCCAAATGAACGCGTATTTGATGAGTTCTACCTGTATCTAGTACACAACGCAATACTGAGAAATTGTTTTTCTTACTGTAACCCAAAGAACGCACCTTAGTTAAAGCAGCTTGTCCACCCTTATAAACAACACGCTTATTAGCGTTATGTCTATCCTTGCCAATAGGTTCGTTAATTACCATACTAGTATCTTTGTCCATCTTGCCCTTAACAAAAGCTAGATATGATCTTCTAATTTGTTTCTCACTCAATAACTTATCTAGTAATGGTTGAAAAACAATAGACTTAGAAAAAACAACCAAGCCACTAGTTTCTTTATCTAACCTATGCAAAGGTAAAGCACTAATATAAGGTCTATCAACATAATAACCCTCTACCCACTTAGTTAAAGTATCACCTTCTAGGCCATCACTATGTACTAAAACGCCCTTTGGCTTATTAACAACCAAAATAATCTCGTCTTCATAGACTACATCTAATTTGTGATTACTTTCTTCATAAGCATATTCTTCAGGATAAATATTAATCTCTAAATTAATGCCTACTATAAAATCTTCTCTTTTACATGGATTACCATCTAGTCTTATCCATTTGTTTTGAATAAGTAAATGTTGCATCTTCTTTGAAGGAATAAACTCATCAAAGAAATCTTGAATCTTTTCATTGAATAATGAACTAATATCAATCTTAAGTATTTTATCTTCTAATGTGTATTTCATATCGAAAGAATTATACAAAAAAATAAGCACTCTTTAAAAGTGCTTATCTTTAATTATTTTGTGCTTGTCTTACTTACTCTATATACACAAGTCTTTTTACTTTCAGACCATGTCCAGTTCTTAGAATTCATAGCTTCTTCACAAGTTACTACCTTAGCAGAAGAGTTATTGTTAGAATCATCTTTCTTTTCTTCCTTCTTAGTATCCTTGTAAACAATTGCATATGTTGAGAACTTATCAGTAGTAAATGTTACTTTCTTAGTTGCTTCATCATAACTAGCATCAAGTATTTCTGTTTTATTATCATGTACTCTAATTACTTTATATGTTCTTTCAATAGAAGAATCTTTATTAACTAGAGATTCATCTAAGCTAACACTAATCTTTAAACCAGCATTAGTTTCTTTTACTTCAGTCTTTTCTTCATTTACTTCTTTTACTAAAGTGATATTTAAGATTTGACCTAAAGTATTTCCAACTAGATTATCATTTACTAGTTTCTTATCTTCTGCTTTTACACTATCACTTACTGCAAGATATACTTTAGCGCCTTTTTCTTTTTCTTCTTGAGTTAAATCTACTTTACTATTTAAATCAGATTGTGTTCCTTCATATGCAGTATCAGGTACATTACCCGTCTTTTCTGCTGGAACTTCATTCTTTACACACTTAGTAGTGATTGTTACATCACCTGTTACATCTTTTGGGTTAATCATTAAATGACCAATAGAGTTGCCATCATCAAAGTCTGTTCCTTCATAATAAAAATCAGTAAATTTCACTCCGCCAACAGTAACTGTTACATCTTTAGCATTTTTTGGAACTGTGTATCCATCTTTTGCATAGAATTGGAAAACAAATGCATGGCCTTCTGTTGGTTCCATACCCATACCACCAATGTTAATCTTTTCAAGATTTTCAATATCGTATGAATAGCTATATTTATGGGCCGCCTTAAGCTTAATAGCGTATTCTGTTGAACCAATGCAACTGAAATAAGCAAAACTACCATTTCCACCTGTAGCACCTTTTGGAACATTAACTTTAAATACATCATATGAATATGCACTTACATTAGTTGAAGCTTTCTCACCTGTCATATTTTCAATATAACTAGTGTTGATTACAAGGTAATAATCTTGTCCTTCTTCAAACTTCTCGTATGTCCAATATCCACTATCAGTTGCTTCATCATAGTGATATTCTTTCATTGTTCTATATTCGTATCCATCTTCAGCATATTGATTTTCAACTTTTTTAGCCCAATAAGCTGTAAAGCGACCTTTGATCCATTCGCCATCATCGCCTTGACGACTTTGTGTAATTGTTCCATTTTCATCAGATGCGTGAACAATCGGATCAATAGCTTCTTCACCAACACTCGGAATGTTATCAAA
>CAVEWG010000193.1:0-2797 GCA_963619285.1 Oscillospiraceae bacterium
TTAGTGATGATTGGCTTTACTGCCCAAACTAGTCCTTGACAAGGGTACCAGTTTAAAGGCAGCCTCTTTTTTATTGTTTAATTTCGTTTCGAGTTTTACAAATTTCCTATATACAGATGATCCCTTAAAGGCTATTTTTCATCTCAAGTTGTAAAAATATCCCCTAAAACCATTAAAAAATGCCAGTTACATTTCGTTTCGAATTGTAAATTGACATATACAGTGTTCAAAAAATTATTATGACGATGGAATAGAGATACATATCGTCAACTCTTACCTTACTATCGTCTTTTACCCTTTTTCACAATAACAATTTTCTTTTGTATTAGCTAAATTGTTGCCTTAAAGAAAGCGATAGTCGATACTACCGCTTTGACAAAATACCATTTATTTTAAACTATATACTTCATTTCCTTCAAAATATACATTAGTAATATTGGCAGTATGAATGCTGTTAACAGGTATATTTGAAATATCTTTATCAATACAAACAAAATCAGCATACTTGCCAACTTCAACCGAGCCTCTTTCCTCATCGATTCCTAATAATTTAGCACCATTTATTGTCATTACATCTAAAGCTTGATTAAATGTAATTAGTTCACTAGTAGAAAACGCACCAATTTCTATACCTTCATTATCAAAACGCTCTGTATCCATAGTGCCATTAACTGCAAGCTCGATAATGTTCAATATATCTGTTGGGCCATTAACGTTTGATGGGTAATCAGTTGAAGACGCCATAACTATACCCCTATCAACTTGAGATTTCAAAGGATAACCATGAATATACCAATCTAATGAAGGAAAATTGTTTTCAATATATGAGACTTCATCAACGCCCTTATTTGATTTTATATAGTTACGCCATCCAATATTTGTGGCTGAAGCGATATTGTATTCTGTCATTAAATCCATTGTTTCTTCTGTTAAACCAAAACAATGGCCAAGTGAATTTTTAACACCCTCTGTTTTTACATTGGTTGCCTTTACCATAGCATTTACAACTTGAGATGTAGCTTTGTCTCCTGAAGCGTGTACATGAACAGATATTCCATTTTCATTTGCCGTTTTAACAAGATAATCAATTTGTTCATCACTCCAAACTTGTGTTCCATATGTTCCATCTTTGTATGGTACACTTATCCAGCCCGATAAAGACTCAACACATTCTCCGTCAGCAAAAAGTTTAATGCAATCCGTATTAAATCTGCTTGTTGCATATTTGGTTTTATATGAAATTTCTTCTTCAATGCACTTTTTTAAATCATCTTCAAATGGATCGATTTTATAAGTAGCTTCCACACAAATTTCTAGTCCAATTTCTTTATCGTATTTGCTAATGCCAACAAAAGCAGATTCTCCAAAATACGAAGTATATGCATCTAAATAATATGTATAGCCATTTGCGTGAAGTATATCTTGGCCCAATTTGATTGCGTCTTTAAAATTATCGGCTGTAATAAAATTTGCCGATTTAACAACCTTATCCATAACATAATTCATCGCTACATCTGTTGCTAGTCCAAGTAAATTTCCTTGACTATCTTTAGAAAAAGAACCACCTTCAATTTCTGTTTGACTAGTTAATCCTGCTTGTTCTATAGTCACAGAATTCATGAAAATATTATGACCTGTATTATCTATTAAAACCATTGGCTTATCATCACAAATTTTGTCTAATTCTTCTCTTATGTTGATCGAATTTTTGCTGTCTTGTAATGCCACATTATCCCATCCATAAGTTAGATAAAGCGTAGATGTTTGGTTGTTATCGACTGTTTCCTTTGCGAATTCAAGCAGTTCTTCAATTGTTGTAGTTGATCTTATTAAGCCTAAAGCTGATAAAGTTGAAGCTGTAATATAGTGTCCATGGCCTTCAGTGGCACCTGGCATAATAAAACCATCACTGTAATCCAAGACCCTAGTGGTACCATCTTTTATGTATTTTGAAGCTTCATTCCTATTTCCAACATAAATATACTTGCCATCTTTAACCGCAAAAGCTTCAACATATTCTTGATTAGTATTTGCTGTATATATTTTGCCATATACAACCATATCTGCATAAAGCTCAGATTTGTTAAAACAAGCAGATAAATTTAACATAATCATGCTCGTACATAGGCATATTAATAGTTTTTTAATCATATAAATTCACCAATTCCAAATTGACTTAATTAGTATAAGCATAATACTTAAACAAATCATTTAAACCATAGTTAGTGGCATAACTTAGAGAATTACCATACATTGCATTTGGAAGTACTATCCACTTAACACCCCATTTATTTTCATAATCTTGATTTGAAGCAAGTGTAGACCTTGTTATTGCATCAAGATCATCGGCAGTAAAATCATCTGTAAAATCACTTATATTATCACCTAGAAGCATAACGATTTCATGTTTTTCAAGATTTATAGTTGTTGTGCAATCAAGAGCATTGCCGTCACTGCGTTGACCATTTGGATAGCTACTATCGCCCTCTTGTATAGCGTTTCGAGCAGGTTGCTTACTACTTCCATTTAATTTAGTATCATTAACAATTAAATGTTGATCATCAACTGGAAAACCTAATTTTTTCATCGATTCATATGATATATCATAAATAGTTTTACCATATGTTTGATATAAGCTACTACCTATCTCAGTTCCATCTTTTGTGCAATATAATCCCTTGCCTTCTTTAGAAATAGATTCCTCATAAGAACCCAAGGAATCAGATTGGCCTATTTTATAAGCTTGGTCATATCTATTTGTAACATAATAAAAATCAATCCCACTATCTACGCATTT
>CAVEWG010000194.1:0-2793 GCA_963619285.1 Oscillospiraceae bacterium
CTTAAGACTTTTTACTTGGCAAAGCACTTTAGCAATAGTCATCGCAATTCTTACTCCAGTATAAGAACCAGGTCCTTTAGAAATACACAAAGAATCTATATCATTTTTGTTTATATTAGCTTTTTTAAATAGTTTGTCCAAATAGACAAACACTTCTTCAGATTGTTTCTTGAAACACTCTAAAGATATAGAATCAACAAGTTCATTATCTTTAATAAGTGCTACTGTTAAATATTTATAAGCAGTATCAATACATAGTGTTAGCATTCTTCAATTAGCTCCTTATATCTATCTCCAATAGGATTAAAATTAATCTCTCTTGTATTATCATCAATATACTTAAAAGAAATTTCTAAGTATTCATCTGGTAAATAGTCTTTGTAATATACAGGCCATTCAACAATCATGACACCTTCTTCTAAGTATTCATCAAGGCCCAAATCATACCCTGAACCTTCAAGTCTATAGGCATCGATATGAAATAGTTTTAAGTCTCCATTATAAATTTTAAGAATGGTAAAAGTTGGTGAATTAATAACTTCTTTAATGTTTAATGCCTTTCCAATCCCTTTTGTAAAAGTGGTTTTACCACCAGCCAAATCGCCAACAAGAGTTATACACATTCCCTTTTGAAGCTTTTTTCCAATTTTATAGCCTAAATCAATTGTTTCCTTTTCACTTTTACTTAACATGTACTCAATTATAGCACTTGTGATGATAAAATTAATCTATGTTGCCTGACAAGTATTTAAAAACAATCAAAGAAATATTACAAGATGAATACGATGAATATATCGCTTCTTTTAATCAAGATAGAATTCATAGTTTAAAAGTCAATACTAGTAAAATATCTCTAGAAGATTTTCAAAAATTATTTCCAAGTCTTAAACAAGTGCCATGGGCTAAAGATGGCTTTTATTATGAGGATGAAAACATCACAAAAAGTCCTTATTATTACGCAGGACTATTCTATATACAAGAAGCTAGTGCAATGTTGCCGGCTGAAGTTTTGCCAATTGAAGAAAACGATATTGTCTTAGACGCTTGTGCTGCACCTGGTGGCAAGAGTTTAAAGTTATTAAATAAATTAAACGATACAGGACTACTTATCTCCAATGATATTTCCTCTTCTCGCGCTAACGCCTTATTAAGAAATATAGAACGCTTTGGTTTTTCTAATTATTATGTAATTTCTAAAGACATTATTGAATTAGAAGATAAATATAGAAATACTTTCGATAAGATATTGTTAGACGCACCATGTTCTGGTGAAGGCATGTTTAGAAAAGATAAGGCATTAATTAATTCTTGGCTAGAAAAAGATGAAGAATATTATGGTCCTATACAAAAACAATTAATTCTTTCTTGTTTGAACATGTTAAAAGATGGCGGCATGTTGCTTTATTCAACTTGTACATTCAACACAAAAGAAGACGAAGAAGTAATTAAATACGCTTTAGAAAATAATAAAGATGTGAAAATAGTCCCATTTGAAAAATATGATGGTTTTAAAGATGGAATCGACAACATTGGTGTAAAACTGTTCCCTCATAGAATCAAGGGTGAAGGGCACTTTGTATGTTTACTTCAAAAAGGAAATAAACAAAATAAAGAAAACACAAAACATAAACAAGTTAAATCAAATATAGATTTTATAAATTCATTAAACAAAGAATTTATAGATGGCGAATTTAAAGAAATAAATGATAATACTTATTTAATAAAGCCATTCGACATCAAAAATGTTAGAACCTTAAGATCAGGATTACTGTTAGGCAAAAATACAAGTCACGGATTTGAACCTAGCCAGCAACTAGCCCTTAATTTAAAAGACAATGAATATAACAATATCCTTAGTTTAGATATAAAAGATATAAGAGTAGATAAATATTTAAAAGGCGAAACAATTGAAATAGACTCAAAATACAAGGGCTTAGTTTTAGTGTGTATAGATAAGTATCCTCTTGGCTTTGGCAAGGCAAGTAATGGGCTTTTAAAAAATAAAATTGATAAGGGTTGGATAAAAAGATGAGATTAGATAAATATCTTGCGGATATGAAAATCGGTACAAGATCTGAAGTAAAAGAATTAATTAAAAAAGGTCATATCAAAATAAATGATCAGGTAGTAAAGAAAACCGATTATAAAGTAGAGTCAATAGATATCATTAAATATGATGATCAACAAGTTGACTATGTTGAATATGAATATATTATCCTTAATAAGCCTCAAGGTTATTTAAGTGCTAGCGAAGATAGATATGATAAGACAATAATGGAGCTTATTGTTTCAAAAAGAAAGGATTTAGTTCCTGTGGGAAGACTTGATAAAGACAGCGAAGGATTAATATTAATTACCAATGACGGTCAATTGAATCACAGGTTATTAGATCCTAAAAGTCATGTTGATAAAAAGTATTATGTAGAAGTAGACACAAAAATTATAGATAACGCAGATAAAGTATTTAAAGAGCCAATGGATTTAGGGGACTTTATAGCTAAGCCTGCTAAGTTTGAAAGAATAGATGATTATCATGCCTACTTGACAATATCGGAAGGCAAGTTTCATCAAGTAAAGAGGATGTTTTCTAAAATTGGCAGTGAAGTAATTTATTTAAAGAGAATTAGTTTTAAAAATCTTGAATTAGGTGAATTACAAATTGGTGAATATAGATATTTAACAGATGAAGAACTAGAGATATTAAAGAATTAACCGTAAAAAAAACGGTTTTTTTCTTTTAACCACAAAAAAAGCCCTCAATTGAGAGCTTTTAAACCGGCAACGTGCTTGATT
>CAVEWG010000195.1:0-2791 GCA_963619285.1 Oscillospiraceae bacterium
CTAGCAGTTAATTCAACTGTATAAGTGCCTTCTGTATAGCCTTCTAGATTTAACACACAATAGCCAGATTTAGTAGCCGCGTTATTAACACTAGCTGCATCACCTGTTAAAGTAACACTACACGTATCAGGCAAGCCACCTACTTCAAATGATTCCGAATTATAGCGACTTGTAACATTTACAGAATTTAAAGTCTTTGAACTAGATAAAGTAGTAGAAAAACTTGTATCGTTAAAGTTGACAATAAAATAAGCTAGACACGCGATTAATAACGCAAATATCATCGCATAGCTTTTAGTAAAGAATACCTTATCAATAAAGCTAGAAGTCCATCTAAAGAATCTAATCATCACTTCTTCAAATGATTCTAAAGCACCACTTGCCGAATTCTTACGAGCTATCTTTTGAGCTTCATTTAATTTTTGTTGAGGATCTTTAATCTTATCTGCCATTATTTATTGTCCTCACTTTCTTTATTTTCGTCATTTCCTTGTTTAACATCAACTGATTCTACAGTAAAATCAGTAGTCTTTTGTTTAGCTTTCTTATTAAACTTAAAACGATTGTTGAAAGGAACTTTCATATCATTAACTTCATTATCAATAATGAATTCAGGATTATCTTCAATCTTTAACTTCTTTCTTGAACTAGAAGTATCACCTATTTCAATTTCTTCATTACAAATTACTTTTCTTAAGTATTCCTTAAGTTGTTTCTCATTAACAGTAAAGATACGGCCATTCATCGCAATAGAAATAGCACTAGTTTCTTCAGATACAACTATAGTCAAAGCATCACTTACCTCTGATATACCAAGCCCAGCTCTATGTCTTGCTCCATATCTACTAGATAAATTAATACTTGTAGGAGGGAAATAAGCACTAGCACAAGCAATCTTATCACCTTGAATAATTACCGCGCCATCATGTAATGGTGTAGTAGTCATAAAGATAGAACATAATAGCTCTTTTGAAACAGTAGCGTTTACCGCAATACCAGTCTTAATATAGTCTTGCAAACTTGAAGATTGTTCAATAGAAATAAGCGCACCAATCTTTTGTGAAGATAAGACAATAGTAGCTTCATATATTTGATTTACTAAGTCTTCTTTTTCATTAGCTAATAAAGTTGTAATCTTAGAAAAAGCATTGGTCTTGCCAATCTTTTCCAAAGCTCCTCTAATTTCTGGTTGGAAGATAATAATAACAGCCAAAAAGCCCCAGCTAATTACCGTATTAGAAAAATACTCTAAAGTAGTAAGACCTAATAGTCTTGCGATTCCATTAAATATTAAAACAAAGATAATTCCTTTGAAAATTTGAATAGTACGGTTATTATTTCTTACAAATAGAATGGCGTAGTAAATGATAAACCACATAATGCCTATATCCAAGACGATTCTAAATACATACCACATATTTTGTATAGTTAAATTTATATTATAATCGGGCATTTTTTCCTCCTTTATAAGTCAACTAATTATAGCATATTTCAAAGAGCTGTTTTTAAGGTAGAATATAAACATGAACGAAAACATTGTAAAAGTAAATTATAAAGACAAAGAAATATATCTAGTAAAAACCGCTCATGTCTCTAAAAATAGCATTAATGACGTTAGAGAGTGCATCAATGAAGTAAAACCTGACGCTATATGCATCGAACTTGATGAAGATCGTTACAAAAAACTAAGCGAACCTGATAAATGGAGAGAAACCGATATCATCAAGATTATCAAAGAAAAAAAGGTAGGTTTTCTACTAGTAAACATTATTCTTTCTTCATTCCAAAGAAGAATGGCAAAAAACATGGATACAAGTTCTGGTGGCGAGATGCTAGAAGGCATTAAAGCTTCAAAAGAATTAAATGTACCTCTAGTATTAGCTGATAGACCAATAAGAATTACTTTCTCTAGAATTTGGAATAGTTTAGGCATCAATGAAAAATCAAAGCTATTAGTGAGTATCATTGGTTCAATATTTGATGATGAAGAAATATCAGAAGAAGACTTGGCCGCTTTAAAAGAAGCCGACGCTCTAGAAGCTGCCTTAAATGAAGTTGGTAAGGAATTCCCTGTTGTTAAAAAGATACTAGTAGATGAAAGAGATGAATATTTATCTAGCAAGATTAAAAACGCAAACGGTAAAAAAATAGTAGCCATTATCGGTGCAGCTCACGCAAATGGATTAATTAAAGCACTAGATAAAGACGTAGATACAAAAGAACTTGAAGTAGTAAATAAGAAAAAAGGCATCGGGTCAATCATTAAATGGTTAATACCAATAGCTATCTTATCAGCAATCATTTATACATTGATCACCAATAGAGATGTAGGCATAAGCCAAATTAAATCTTGGATACTATGGAATGGAACACTAAGCGCATTAGGTGTGCTACTAGCACTTGGCCATCCATTATCAATTCTTACAGCCTTTGTGATGGCACCGATTACTTCCTTAAATCCATTACTTGCAGCCGGATGGTTTGCAGGAATTGTAGAAGCGATGATTAGAAAACCAAAGGTAAAAGACTTTGAAGATCTAGGAGAAGATACTTCTTCTTTAAAAGGATTTTGGAAAAATAGAGTAACAAGAATATTACTGGTAGTAGTATTCGCCAATCTATTCTCTAGTATTGGAACGATAATTTCAGGATTAGATATTTTCTCAAAATTATTTAGTTTGCATTAGTTAAAGCAATAAAGGGGGTTGCGATAAGTAATTCAACTAAAGATTTTTAAACAAAATTAAAATTTGTTGTTGACAAGTGTCTCAAATAGATGGTATAGTAATAA
>CAVEWG010000196.1:0-2770 GCA_963619285.1 Oscillospiraceae bacterium
TATGAAGTAGGTGTTATTCCATACTTTTCTTTAAATACTCTAGAAAAATAATGTATTGATGAGAATCCACATATTCTAGCGATTTCTGATATAGAATAGGTGGATTCTTTTATCATTTGTTTAGCCTTGGCAAATTTTAAATCTGATATATATTGTTTAGGTGAAGTATTCAAATTTTTAGAAAATAGGGTTTGAATACTTGACCTAGATAGAGAGAATCTTTGGCATATATCTTCAACATTTAAAGGTGAGTAAATGTTTTCTTGAATATATAGGGCTATTTCGCCTAATAGTTCATTGTCATATTTTTGTTGCATCTTAGTAATAATAGGCTTATATGTAGCTGTTTGATTATTAGATAGGATAGAGACAATAAACATTTGTACAGCTGATGTTAATATCATTGGTGTTAATTCCGTGTATTCTTTACTTGATTTATTAAACCAGCTTAGTATATCGGCTTCTCTTTGGCTAGCTTTAAATATTTTGTTTTTTAATAGTTCAGCTTCTTTTTGTTCAATGTCCATGTCAAAGACAATAGTTAAATATGAACATGTTGCGGTAGTTCTTTGGTTATGTTCTTGGCCAGGAGCATAGAAAATTATTTCCTGGGGATTTAAAGTGTATTCTTTTCCATCTATATCAGTTAATAAAGAGCCGTCATCGACATAGGTTATTTCCCAAAAGTCTAGTACTTCACCAGGGAAATAGTAGTTTGTTCCTCTTACTACATAGTAGTCGCCAAGTATTTCTTTGACGTGTAGTGTTGATTTTAGGCTATGTACGCTTACTTCTTCTTTGGCTTCTATAGCTGTTTTTTCAATGTCCTTTTCCGATATTTCTACAATTGATCTATTTGATATAGTTAAAAATGTAAAGTAAAGATTAGGATTTAGTTTACAAATTCTATGTATTACAAATATTTTAGGTGTTTTATTTAGATCATCGGTTACCGCAATAGCAGTTATGCCTTCTCTTACTGTGAAGTAGGTTTCGTTACTACTTTGATAAAAAGTGTTTGTGGTTTTATGTTCTACAAGTAGATAAAAACGATTTTCATCAAATTTGTTTTTGAATGTGTTTTCTGTAAATACTTCGCCATATTCTTGGAAGTCAATGCTTGTGGTTTTGTTGAATATTGACATACTTATATTTTATACTTTTTTGTCTAAATTAGCTTTATGTTAATTTTAATTTGTTAAATTAGTTAAAAAAATAGGGTTAAATGAGGCTGATTTTGTTATTTTTGTGTTAATTGTGTGAAAAAATGTTAAAAAAGTTAACATAATTATTAAAAAGTTAAAAATAATGTAAACGATTTCACTTATAATAATATACGTAGGGACATATTAGGTTTCCTCGGGAAGAAAGAAGGTAGATTTTATGCCAAATATCGTTTTGACAAGAATTGACAACCGTCTAATTCATGGACAGGTTGCAACTCAGTGGACAAGTTCAGTAGGTGCAAACTTACTACTAGTTGCCAATGATGCTGTTGCAGGGGATGCAATGCGTCAAGGCTTAATGAAGATGGCTTGTCCAGCTCAAGCTCAAACAAGATTTTTCACTATTGAAAAAACTTGCGCTATTATCGGCAAAGCTGCAGATTCTCAACATATTGCGATTATCTGCGAAACACCACAAGATGTATTAAAGCTTGTTGAAGGTGGTGTTCCTATTAAGTCTGTAAACATCGGTAACATGCATATGGCAGATGGCAAACGTCAAGTTGCTACTTCTGTTGCTGTTGATGATTCTGATGTTGCAGCATTTAAACGTCTTCAAGAATTAGGAGTTGAATTATATATTCAAAGAACTCCATCAATTCCAAGAGAAGATGTTAACAAATTATTCCAATAATTTTTTGAAAGGAAACAAACATGAACGTAATTCAAATTGTATTATTGGCCGTTGCAACTTTCATTTTTGCAGTTGACCAATATTCATTAACTGAAGTTATTTACCGTCCAATGGTTGCTTGTCCTATCATCGGTCTAATTCTAGGCGATGTTAAGACTGGTTTAGCAGTTGGTGGTACATATGAACTTATGATGATTGGTAACATGCCAGTCGGTGGTGCCCAACCTCCAAACTCAGTAGTTGGTGCTGTTGTTGCGATGATTTTCGCTACTAAAGCAGGTATGGATGTAAATACAGCTTTAGGTACTGCTGTTATCTTCTCATTATTTGGCCAATACGTAGTTACATTAGTATTCACAGCTATGTCTGGTTTCATGGCTACAGCTGATAAGGCTGCTGCTGAAGGTAACCCTGCTGGTATTACTAAGGTAAACGTTATCTCTTGTTGCTTATTAGGTGGTCTATTTGCAATCATTTCTATCATCGCTTATGTTGGTGGTACTGCATTAGCTGAACCTTTACAACAATTATCAGACAATGCTAGCTGGCTAATGGGCGGTTTCTCTGCTGCTGGTGGTATGATGAGATATGTCGGATTCGCTGTATTATTAAAGATCATGTTAGCAAACGATATGTGGGGTATCTACTTCGCTGGTTTCGCTGCTGCTGCATTATTCGGAAACGTTTCTGCAACTTCAGGCGCAACATTAATTTTAGTAGCATTCATCGGTGTTGCTATCGCTATCTATGACTACAATACAAATGTTAAATTAGGTGAAGGAGGTTCTTCTGATGGAATCTAATGTTACAACTTATAAGGATACAAAGCCTGCTCAACCATTAGATAAGGCTACTTTAAATAAGATTGCTTGGAGATCTTGTATGTTACAAGCTTCATTCAACTATGAAA
>CAVEWG010000197.1:0-2756 GCA_963619285.1 Oscillospiraceae bacterium
TGTTTTCTCTTCATATATTTATTTTATTATTTACAAGTTATATTGTGAACAAAACGAATTAATTAAAATACAATTTTCTATGCTTTATACAATTATGCTTATTTATATTCCTTATTATATGGTTTTTAGAATCCAAAATAATCGCAAATTATGCCAAAAATAATTAAAGCATTTTTCTAATTATTTGATGTAGAATATATAAGTTCATATTTTATAAGAAGGGAGTAGTTTTAATGATAAAAGAACTTGCAAAAAGCGTACGTGAATATAAACTACCAATGATTTTGACGCCTATCTTTGTCATTGGCGAAGTAATCATGGAAGCTATTATTCCTTATGTTATAGCTCTTTTAGTTAACGAGATTAAAGCTGGATGTTCTATTGACACAATACTTCATTATGGCTATCTATTGTTGGCTTTCGCTATGACATCGCTACTATTTGGCTATTTAGCTGGATATTCATGTGCTAACGCAACTTGTGGATTTGCGAAGAATTTAAGACATGATGTTTTCTACAACATCCAAGGTTTTTCTTTTTCAAATATCGATAAGTTTTCTAGCGCATCACTTGTAACACGTCTAACAACAGATATTCAAAATGTGCAAATGGCCTTTATGATGCTTATAAGAATGGCCTTTAGAGCGCCTTTAAACTTATTATTTTCATTCTTTATGGCCTATTACATGGGTGGTAAGATGGCAATCATCTTCCTTATTGTTATACCTATTTTAGGTATAGGCTTATATGTGATTGCTAAGGCAACAATGCCTCTATTTAGAAAAGGCTTTCCTAAGTTTGATACTTTAAATAGCTCAATTGAAGAAAATATTAAAGGTATTAGAGTAGTTAAATCATTTGTAAGAGAAGACTATGAACAAGAAAAACTAAACGCTGCTAGTGAAGACATTAGACAAATCTTTACTAAAGCCGAAAGAATTCTTGCGTTCAATAGCCCACTTATGCAAGCATGTATTTATTCAGTAATGTTATTTGTACTATACTTTGGCTCAAAGACTATCATTACTACCAATGGTGCTAGTCTTGATATTGGTCAGTTCTCTACTTTATTAACATATAGTTTCCAAATTCTTTCATCTTTGATGATGTTGTCAATGCTATTTGTAATGATCACATTCTCAGAAGAAAGTGCTAATAGAATTTATGAAGTACTAAAAGAAAAGAGTAACTTAACCTCTCCTGCTAATGCAATCACTGAAGTAAAAGATGGCTCAATCGACTTTGACCACGTAAGATTTAAATACACTGCTAATGCTGATAGACCAGTTTTAGAAGACATTGATTTACATATCAAATCAGGTGAAACAATCGGCATTATTGGCGGCACAGGATCTGCTAAATCATCTTTAGTACAACTTATTCCACGTCTATATGATGTAAGTGAAGGAAGTGTAAGAGTTGGTAAAAGAGATGTTAAAGAATATGATTTAACCGTTCTTAGAGACTCTGTTGCCATGGTGCTTCAAAAGAATGTTTTATTCTCTGGTACTATTGCTGAAAACATTAGATGGGGTGATAAAAACGCCTCTCTTGATGAAATCAAACATGTTTGTCATTTAGCTTGTGCTGATGAATTTATTGACTTAATGCCTAAGGGCTATGATACCTATATTGAACAAGGTGGCACTAATGTTTCTGGTGGTCAGAAACAAAGACTATGTATCGCTCGTGCTCTATTAAAGAAACCAAAGATATTAATCATGGATGACTCTACTAGCGCTGTTGATACTAAAACTGATGCACTTATAAGAGCAGCCATGAAAGAATATATTCCTGAGACAACTAAGATTATTATCGCTCAAAGAACTTCAAGTGTTGAAGATGCTGATAGAATCGTTGTCATGGACAACGGCAAGATTGATGCCATTGGCACAAGTGAAGAGTTATTAAAGAATAATAAGATTTATCAAGAAGTTTATTATTCACAAAATAAACAAGGTACAGAAAAGGAGGAAGATAATCATGAATAAGAAAAATGAAAATCGTTCTTTAACTGTTAAGCGTTTAATTAAATTATTATTCTCTTTCTATCCTAAGTTACTACCATTTATTATTGTGCTTATTGTAGTAAATGCGATTATAAGTTCTTTGCCTTCTATTTTCCAACAAAAGATAACCGCACTTATTCAAACAGCCTTTGAACAACAATTATCTTTTGATGTAGTAAAACCAGAAGTATTACACTTAATCACAATACTTGCCAGTCTTTATATCACAAGCTTGATTGCAGGTGTTATCTATAACCAATTAATGGCTGTCTTTACCCAAGGCACTTTAAGTAAACTTAGAATTAAATTATTTGACCATATGGAAACATTACCAATCAGGTTTTTTGACACTCATCAAAGAGGTGATGTAATGTCATACTATACAAACGATGTAGAATCTTTAAGACAAATGATTTCTCAAAGTTTCCCACAACTTATGATTTCAGGAATCACTTTGATTACAATCCTATGTATCATGTTCTACTATAGTGTTTGGATGGCTCTAGTAATTATATTTGGTGCTATTGTTTCCCTTATTATCACAAAACGTGTTGGTGGCAAGTCTTCTAAATACTTTATGGCTCAACAAAAAAATGTAGCTGTAACTGAAGGTGTTATTGAAGAAATGATTAATGGTCAAAAAGTAATTAAAGTATTCAATCATGAAGATGAAACTAAACAAAAGTTTGATGAAGTAAACGATAAACTATATCAATCGTCTTATTTAGCTAATAAGTATTCAAATAC
>CAVEWG010000198.1:0-2743 GCA_963619285.1 Oscillospiraceae bacterium
TTTCTTCTTTTATTTCTAGTGTTGCCTTCCAAGCTTCATCTTTATATGTGCATACATAATCAATCATATCTCCACCTCATCCTTTACAGTTTTAAGTAATTTATGTGTTACTTCTTTTGTCTTTAAACTATAAAGTAACAGTAATAGATTAGACATATATTTATTAATACATGTAGGAACACCATCAGTATAAGAATAAATAGCGTTATAGTATTTATCTTCTATTGAGTCTAAATCACCACCTGCTAGAGATAATCTATGTTTTATATAGTCTTTTGTTTCATTTAAACTCAAGCCTTGAAAATCATAATTAGTAATGATATTTGATTCAATAGACTTAAATGATTCTCTTTTACACCTAGCTCTAAAAGAAGTATGGCCTATAAGCACGATATTAGCCTTATAGTCACTAAATGGTGAATAACACAAGTATTTAAGTGTTTCTAGTATTTTAGCTTGTAGAGCCTCTACATCATCTATTACGATAATTACTTTCTTATCCGCTTTATAGTAAGAAGACAATTGTTTTTGTATATCAGCTAATATGATAGACATATGACAATGCGACGTTGGTACATTTAACTTGTTGCCTAAATAATTAAAAAATTCAAATAAAGTTAAATCATTATTTTGAATATAGATTACTTTATACTTATTTGTATCTATACAAGATAAGACACATTGGCTTTTGCCTATACCACTAGGGCCACTTATTAAAGCTATTCCTTCTTCATCTAAGAAATATTCAAGTCTTCTTTTGGTTTCAAGATAATCCTTACTTTCATATAGTCTTTCAATGTTTCTAGAAAAAGGCGAATACTTCAAATTAAAGAAGTCATTCACCATCATATTCTTTTATATCCTCATTTTCTTTATTAACTATCTTAGAGTAATCAACATTCTTCTTTCTTTTCTTTTTAGAATTAGCTTGTTTATCAACTTGTTTATAAGCTTTATCATCATAATAGATAATAAGTGGATCAAATGGATCATAAGTAAATTCAATTGTTTTTCTATTTAAAGAATAATCAACTTCATATGAGTTATTATCAATTGATACTAAACCCGTTTTTCCTACTCTTCTTTTAACAGTATGATAGAAAGCTTTATCTAAATCACCATCATATCTTCTAGTATCTTTCAAGTCTTTATGATAAACATTATTAGGTGTATCCTTTAAAGAACTATGAACAGTATTATTGTAGTCTTTAATGGTATTAGCTAATCTATCATTTAAATCATCTAAACTTTTAACAGTATTCCAATCAAAGGCGTTCATCCAAGTATCCTTTAGGGTACGATTAAACCTTTCAACCTTTCCCTTGCTCTCTGGATCATACACCTTGGCATTTCTATTTTCTATACCAAGACGCGCACAAATAATTGATAATTGTTTATTAGAATAAGGACCACCATTGTCCATATATAGAATCTTTGGCAATCCATATACCTTTATAGCTTCTTTTAATAATAGCTGCATATTAATGGCATTATCATGAAAGAACGCTTTAGCACCAACTATTAATCTAGAATGATCATCAATAAAAGCTATGATATAAGTCTTATACTTAACACCTTTAATAACGATATAAGGACCATGAGTTGTATCTGTTTGCCATAAATCATTAGGGTGTTCAAACTCAAATGATTTTCTTTCATGATCATTGTTTAAATCTAGATAGTTTCTATTTCGTATAAATCGCTGAAAAGTCCTCTTACTTATTTGTCCTTCTTCAATATATCCTTCTTTTACTAATGTCTTATATAGAGTAGTAGACCTAAGCTTTGGAAACTTAGTTTTAAGTTCATCAATTCTATATAAAGTATCTTCATCAAAAGCCCTAGGCTTATTATTGTCAAACCTCGTCTTTCTTTTTAAGTCTTCATAGCCCTTTCTGTTATAAGTTCTAATCCACTTACGCAACGTTTCTTCACTAAAAGTTAATAATTCGCCTTTGTAGTAATACTGTTTACTACTAGAAGCCTTACAAAAAGACCTAATACTCTTACAATCAGCAGTCTTATTAATGTAAGGCGCGATTATTGAATACTTAAGTAACGCTAAATCATCTTTTTCCATCTTTTTTTCTCCTTTTTGATTTATATACTCAAGTTATCTTAAATACATAAACCAAAATAGAGTCATTACTCGTTGATGGTTCAAATAAAAACAATCTATAGTCACTTAAATAATTAGTGATAAGTTCATCAAATGAATTAATGCTTACTTTCCTAAGTAATACATCTATCTTATTCCTTACATCTTTAAACATTTTCAAATATCTTTTAATAGTGTTTTTAGCTACATAATATTTCTTATATAAATAATTTATTGATTCCTTAGAAAACAGTATCTTGATTATCGATATTATTGAATAACGATTATAGCTTGATATATTCTTAGGAAATTCTTTAAAAGAAGTATGACAATCTTTACATATTAATTTCTGGATAGTAATAATACTATCTTCATCATCTAAATGAGCTATTTTGCGGTTATAATGGCCATTTCTTACAATATGAGTTGAGCCACATTTAGGACACACATAAAAGGTTATAGTATTAGTATTTATATATTCAGTTAAATTTTTATCATTTACCATATTGATAAACGATAAATTATCACTTATCATAAAAATGCCTTTCAGGGGTGAGTTGAGATGTGTTTTGTCAGAATTAGTCTCAACTCTTTTTCTTTCTATGAAGTGATTATATATAAAAGTAGTTATCCATGTATACCATA
>CAVEWG010000199.1:0-2721 GCA_963619285.1 Oscillospiraceae bacterium
GGTTATGTAATGACTATTACATATCAAATCATCACATATAACATTGAATACTCTTTAGAGATTGGGAATAGATGCGTATGACCGGTCATTTTGACCGCTATGTCTTATGATTTTTGACCTCGTGTCCGATTGATTTTGACCGGTGTCTTTATACTAAAACATGGGTGGCATTGCCACCCACATTCGGTTTATTTTCTATAGTCCTTGCCCTTAACATCTAATCTATAAGCTTTACCTGTTGCTCTTGAAAGTGATGCATCGGCAAATGTTGCATTTTCAAATAATTGAAACCAGTTTTTAACTGGATATTGAGATACTAGTAATATAGAACCATTTTGGTCTCTTGAATCTAATACTTCAAAGAAAATTCTACAGCTATGCATATCCAGGTTCATAAGGCCTATGTCATCAAGAATCAATAAATCAAGCTTGGCTATTTGATCTAGTGCCTTTAAATATAAAGTGTTATCTTCTTTTTCTTTAGCACTAAGTTCCATTATCAATCTAGAAGTGCTACAGTATCTAACGCTTCTAAGTTGACTTATCGCTCTTACGCCAATACATGAGGCAATCCAAGTTTTGCCACTGCCACAAGCTCCTGTTATTACTAGATTCTTCTTTTCATCTATAAAGTCGCAAGTCATTAACTTATCAAGTACATTTTTATCTAGTTGCCTGCTTTCATCTATTATTAATTCACTATAATCAGCGCTTGGATATTTGATTCCTGATTTTTTAAGTCCTCTTACAATCTTGTTGGCGTATCTAGATAAATATTCTTTACTTATAATTTCAATGATTCTTTCATCAGCTGTTTTAAGGCCTACATTTGGATCTTTGATTTGTTCATCTAATGTTTGCGCCATAACAGATAAATTCATTTCATTTAGATATATTTTCATATTATCGATGGTATTTAGTTCTCCATCTTTCTTTTTAAGTGACATTTAATTTTCCTCCTATTGATATTCATTGGCACCACGAATATTTTCGTGATTGCCATCTTCTTTTTCTTTTAAACTTTTAAGTCTTCTTGATACATATGAATAAGTCATCATATTAAGTTCACAAGCTTCTTTACACACCATCTCTATTTGGGCATCGGTATATTTATGATTTATGTGATAAGCGATAATACCCATGCATGATTTGTATGCTTGTTCAGGGTGCCTTTTACTAGCTAATATAGCGGCTATTACTTTTTGCACATGAAAACCAATTATATTAGCCATTGTTAGGTACCAAGATGAATCTTTAGTCTTGGTGAACTTAGCTATTTGATGATTCATGGGCATATGTTCATCTACAGTAGTGTAGTAGGTATATTTTGTATAACATCTATTATGGTTGGCAATGATTTTACCATCCATATCGGTTATAATGACCTTATCAAAGCTATACTTGATAAGCACATTTTGATTTAAATACTCATATGGAACAGAATAATAGTGATCCTTATCATTTTTGATATTGACATGATAAGAATCTGGGACTTTCGCTGAACAGTAATCGTATACTTCAAATCTTGATAAAGGTAACGGCTTTAATTCAGGTTTATCGTATTCGTTAAACCATTCAGTACGAGTTCCACTTTTAATTTGGAAAGGTAAATCAGATAATTCTTTACATATTCTCAAGATATCGGCGTTTAACTCTTCTAAGGAGCTATATTCCTTATCTTTAACTTCCATGATTAATTGTCTTTCAAACCATCCAACCGTAAACTCAACATCATTTTTATCGGTTGGTTCTTTTGGCCTAGCAGGTAATACTACATAACCATAGAATTCTTGCATATCTTCATAGACTCTATTAAGAATAAGGCTATCTTTACTGTTCTTGATGGTTGCGCATCTTGTATTATCAGGAACCACATGTTTTGGCAAACCTCCATAATATTCAAAGGCATGTATATGTCCTTTAATGTAGTTTGGTATCTTCTCGTCTAAGAAACCCTCTACATATGGATACTCTGACATGCCAAGCGATGCACAAAAGAAATGAACAGTATCTAGATTCTTACCATCAAAACAGTAATCAACTTTATCCCCCATCCAATCAACATACATGTTTTCGCCAGGTGGTTCATTCATTACTAGTACTGGTGCTTTCTTATTCTTGTGGCACCAATCTCTATATAGCTCACAATACCTAGTGTAAGAATAAGGGTCTTCTTCCTCCTTACAATACATTCGCCACAAAAAGAATAAAGTCATTCTTCTATCACTTTGAAGCTTCTTGTGAATGATAGAAAAATTAGGCAACTTTTTCTTGTTGTGAGGAACGCTCTGCTTTGGTCTCAATAGTTTGTCACATTCTTCATCAGATAAAGCTTTAATACTATCGATTGTTAGATTATTTGAATCAATAAGCTTACAAATAGAATTAATAGTACCTTTAGAAAAGCCTACATAAGCTGGTGAATAAGAACGTTCCATGGCATTTTGAGACATGTGATACTTAAGTTTGCCTTCGGCTACTTTAAGCATCTTGCCTTTTGCGGTTAATTTGTTCTTCATCATTAACCCTCCTTTCACCACTTAATTAGACAACAAAAAACCAACTAGAAACTAGTTGGTCATAATTTGTCGTATAAGTGGTCAATATTTATCGTAGGGGAGGTCAAAATTCATTGGACACAGTGGTCAAAATCGGTCGTTATAAGCATTTCTTGTCTTATTTCCTTTGCCTGTTACTTTAATGATTGATTGCGGCAAGAAA
>CAVEWG010000200.1:0-2701 GCA_963619285.1 Oscillospiraceae bacterium
GTTCATAAATAAATCTGATTAATAAAAAGATAAATACAATAATTTTTAGTTTCATATCTTAATTATATTAGGGAACAAAAGAAAATCTTGTATTTTACTACAAGATTTTGTGTGTTTGTTAGAATTCTTTTTTAATACGTAGAATGTTTTGACCATCCTTATATTCATATGAGATTTCATCCATGCTTTTCTTTACCATATAAATACCTAGGCCACCTATTTTTCTTTCTTCCGCTGACAATGTTATATCTGGATCTTCTGTTGATAGGGGATCATAAGGCACACCATTGTCAATAAAGGTAATCACAACTGAAAGAGGGTTTTCTAGGACTTCAACTCTTACAGTTGCTGTACCAACTTCTGGATTATAGGCATAATGAGCGATATTACCAAATAGTTCATCAATAGCAATGTCAATTTGTGTTTGAGCTTTTTTAGGACAATTGTACTGTTCTAAGTGTTCATTGACAAAGTCTGTTACAGTGTCGATGTTTTCAACAACGGCATTTAAAGATAGTTCTTTCATACGTTTTCTCCTTCTTGTTTATTGATTTTTTTCTTGAATTCTAAACATAACATTGTAATATCATCAAATTGAGGTGCATCGCCAACAAATTGGTCTATGTCTTCTTTTATTGCTGGTAAAAGTTGAATTGGAGATAAATCGCCATGGCGGTTAAGAGCAGCTTCAAGTCTTTCCATGCCATATAGTTCTTCGTTAGCGTTTGTTGCTTCAGTAACACCATCAGTATATTGGAATATCTTATCGCCTTCGCTTAGAGTAATGCTTCCAACTTTATAGCGCATTTCTTCCATTCCTGCAAGAACAAATCCAGGACGTGTCTTATAAGGCTTATATGTTTTATCGTGGTAAATAAATGGTAGTTCATGTCCTGCGTTTACAAAGGTAAACTCGCCAGTAACTAAGTCAAGAACGCCTTCAAACGCTGTGATAAACAAGCCTTCACTGTTTGCTTCACAAAGCAAATTATTAACGCGGTTAAATACTTCGCCTAAATCACTTGTTGGCAATGTATGGTCTTTTAGTAATGTCTTACCGATAACCATAAATAGAGCAGCAGGAACACCTTTACCTGAAACGTCAGCCATAACTATTGCAAGATGGGTATCATCTACCATGAAGAAGTCATAGAAATCTCCACCAACTTCTTTTGCGGGTGTCATAGAAGCAAAAACTTCAAATTGTTCACGTTCTGGGAAAGCAGGGAAGATACATGGAAGCATACTAGCTTGGATGTGTGCTGCTATATCTAATTCGGCTCCAATACGTTCTTTTTCTGCAGTGATTTCTGATAGGTTTTTGATGTAATTTTCAAGTTCAACAAGCATGAAATTAAAGGAATTTCCAAGTTCTTCAATTTCATCGCCGGTTTTAATTTCAATATGTTGATCTTTGAATTCTTTACTAGCAGTTATTTTATTAGTAAATGCAGCAAGTTTGCCAATTGGAACAATAACAACTTTTCTAACAAATAACATATAAGCTAAAACAGTAAACAATACGATCAATAAAGAAATAGAAAGCATTGAAATTAAGAAATTATTTAAGTGTTGACGCACTTGAGTCATATCCAAGATATATTGGATTTCCGCAATTGTATTTCCATTTTCATCTAGAATAGGTGAAACTGCTGAATAGTTATAGCCATAACTATTATCAGTAACCAAAGGCTCATCTAGGTCCTTTCCTTTAGAATAGTAATCCCAAGCGATTTTATAGTTCTCTAAGTCTTTTTCATCACTTGCAGCATCGCTATAAAGGATATCAGAACCATAGGCAATTTGATTAGCGGGATCATCACCCATTTCAGGTACACAAACATCAATATAGAAAGTGATACTGTCTTCATCTGGTACCGCTAAAGACAAGTAAGTAACATCACCATCTTTTTTTTGCGTTTCCAACATTTTAACTACTCTAGCATAGGCCTCGCTTTGATCACCATTTTCAGAAATAATGGTTTTAATATCTTCTATATCTAGCATATCGGCAACACAACGACCACCGTTAATAACTCTTGTGGCATACATATCTTCTAAATATGTTTTTGAATTTTGATAGCTAGAAATACTTATAGTAACAGTTAAGACTATACCCATTATTCCAAGAGAAATAATAAATTTTGGTAGAAGCTTAAGTTTCATTATTTACCCCCAATCTTTTTTTATATTTATTTACTGTTAATTTCTAGTGCAAGTGATCACAACAACTCCAAGAGTGAATTGGCTTTTATCTGATAAACAATTTTTTTGAAGTATTTCATAGTTATCTATTAGCCAATCTTTGCAATGAAGATAAGTTGTATTTGTTGGATCTTCATTAAGTAATAGTTCAATATCACCTTTCAAAAAAGAACAATAACAAGCAAACATGCTTTCTTTTTTTGAAATCTCTAAAGGGGAAGCGATAAGCTTTTCTTTTTCTATAGTTATATTCTTATAGCCACACTTCGATAATGTTTCTGGAAGTTTAGCACCACATTTACGATCTCCTGCGTAAGGATCTTTACTTAATAGTTGTTTGAATGTGTTAAAATAATCGCCTTCATCTGGATCAATACCACCTAGATCATCATTTACATCAATCATCATCAAGATTCCATCTTCGCTTAGAAGTGACCTTAGGGAAGATAAAAGAGAAGCAGTGTCTTTAATGTGCATCAAAACAAAAGATAAATTG
>CAVEWG010000201.1:0-2674 GCA_963619285.1 Oscillospiraceae bacterium
TAGAACCTAAGTTCTTTGTTGATGAAGGACTTGTTTATCCAGATATTGATGAATTAATTATTACTAGTGATATGTCATCTAGAAAGCTAAAAATGATAGAACTAGGAGATGCCTTTATCGCTTTTCCAGGCGGCACAGGAACGCTTGAAGAAATAAGTGAAGTTATGTCTAAAGTATCATTAAAACACTTGAACGCTCCATGTATTATCTATAATTTAAATGGTTATTATGATGACTTTAAAAAGCTACTTAATAAAATGATTGAAAGTGGTTTATCAAGTAAAGAAAGACAAAAAGGCATCTACTTTGCGAATAATTTAGACGAAATAAAGAAAATTGTATAATGAACAGTGAAAACGAAATTAAAATAAATTGGTATCCAGGTCATATGGCTAAGGCTAGAAGACAAATGGAAGAACAATTAAAACTTGTTGATATCGTAATAGAGATACGGGATGCGCGTATGCCTTTGGCAAGTGGTAATCCCTTATTAAATGAACTTGCTGCCAATAAAGAAAAGTTAATCATTTTAAATAAGGCTGATAGAGCTGACAAAAAAGAAAATGATTTATGGCTAACTTACTTTGATAAAGCATTATTATGTGACTCTGTAAATGAAAGAATCACTAATAAAGTAGTAGATGAAGTAAAACTTATTTTAAAAGCTAAACTTGATAAAGCTAAGGCCCGTGGCATTCGTAAAAAAACGCTAAGAGCCATGGTTGTAGGCATACCAAATGTTGGCAAGTCTACTTTTATTAATAATGTCGTAAAAAAGAAGATTGCCAAGGCTGAAAATAGGCCAGGTGTTACTAAAAACCTTCAATGGATAAGAATCAATGAAGATGTTGAATTACTTGATACACCAGGTGTCTTATGGCCCAAAATCGAGGATCAAAACCAAGCTAAAATATTAGCTCTTTTAGGTAGTATGAATGATGAAATACTAGATGGTGAACAACTTACTTATTTCGGTTTAGGTTATATTAAAAATAATTATCCAGGCCTATTAAAAGAAAGATATGGCATCAATGAAGATGAAAAAGATTTAATTGAAGCCATTGGTAAAAGTAAGATGTGGCTAATAAGTGAAGGGCTAGTAGATAGAACTAAAACCTATAACATGGTTTTAAAAGATATTAGAGAAAATAAAATCGGTAGGATTACATTTGAAAAATATGAGTCTATTAAATGAATACGAAAATAAATGTTGGCCTAATAATAAACTTATAATGGGCATTGATGAGGCCGGTAGAGGACCCTTATGTGGGCCACTTGTAGTGGCTTGTTGCGTTTTACCGATAGGCTATCAAAATGATATGATCAATGATTCTAAAAAATTATCTGAAAAGAAAAGAGAATTATTGTTTGACCAAATTAAACAAGATGCCTTATTTTATGATGTAAAGATTGTCTCGCCTAAGCAAATAGATGAACTTAATATTTATGCTGCTACTAAAAAGGCTATGTCTGAGTTAGCTTTAGAAAAAGACGTTGAATATGTTTTAACTGATGCTATGCCAATTGAAGATAATGACAAGGTTATTCCGATTATTAAGGGTGACGCTAAGTCAATATCTATTGCGGCTGCATCTATAATCGCTAAAGTAACTCGTGATAGAATCATGTATGAACTTGATAAGAAATATCCTGAGTATGAATATAGAAAACATAAGGGTTATCCAACTAAAAGGCATATTGAATTAATGGAAGAATATGGCATTTTTGACATCTATCGTATGTCATATAAACCATGTTTCAATAAAAAAATTAGAAAAGTGTAGGAATTTTCAAGTTTCTTGTCTAATAAGTAGTATGAGAAACAAAGATAAATTAATTAGCCTGGCGATAAAATATCAAGGCGACTACAATCTTATTAAGAAAGCTATTATTAATAAAGAAGAAATAAGCGAACTATCTACTAATAATTGTCTTACGATTTTTGATGATGAGTATCCGATTGAATTATTTAATCTAGATAGTCCTCCTTTTGTCTTATTCTATAAAGGTGACCTTTCTTTATTAAAAAAAAGAAAAATTGGTATTGTGGGCTCTAGAGCCGCTAATGAATACGCACTTAACGCAACGGCTAAATATGTTGAAAAAGTAAAAAATGAAAACGTCATCGTATCAGGCTTAGCCAAGGGAATTGATGCTTGCGCACATAAACATGCCTTAAAGACCATTGGGGTACTAGGGTGTGGGATTGATTATGTCTATCCAAAAGAGAACATTGATTTATATAAATCAATTATTAAAAATGGTTTACTTATTTCAGAATACCCTGATATGACGATTCCTAAGGGCTATCACTTTCCATTTAGAAATCGTATTATTGCTGCCTTAAGTAAGGAAATCATTGTCATGGAAGCCCAAAATAAGTCAGGAACCTTAACTACTATTAATGAAGCTTTAACCCTAGGAAAAGAAGTGAAAGTATTACCATTTTCGGTATTTGATGAAGATGGAAAGTTTAATAATCACTTAATTCAAGAGGGTGCAGGAATCCTAAAATATGAAGATCTTAATTGACAAATAAGAATTGAATGTGTAATTTATTGTTTTAGAAAGTGTGAAAGATGAAAAATTTAGTTATTGTAGAGTCTCCATCAAAATCAAAGACGATTGAAAAATATTTAGGAAAAGATTATAAAGTAGTTTCTAGTAAAGGACA
>CAVEWG010000202.1:0-2674 GCA_963619285.1 Oscillospiraceae bacterium
TATGTTAAATGATTTAAAAAGAACACTACTATCAATAAAAGAACATAAGAAGGATACTATTCTTATCTTTCTTATTGTCTTAATACTAACTACATTTATGATGATATATTGGGTGTTTTATTTATCGTCTGAACAAATGAGTAAGGCGATTAATAATAAGACAAAAGTAAGTATTGAAATAAGTGATGAACTATTTAAGGGATGTGAAGATGAAAACAGACTTTATGAACTATTTGAAAATATGCACGAAAATAAAAATGAAATAGAAGATAATCATTATATTAATTGCCTTAAATCATATACTAATTATTTTAATAACACCTATAGTCTTATAGATGGCTTATCTAAATATGATTATGTTCTAGAAAATAAATATATTGTGAAAGCCGATTTTATTTGTCTATTAGAAAATGATACATATGAAAATAATGTTACTATCTCTAGCTTTGACAATATTCTTTTAGAAAACTACAATTTAATTGATGGAAGATACTTTACACAAGCTGAACTTGAAGGTAGTGGAAGTTCAATCATTGTTGATAGCGATATCTTTTTAACAAATAATGAAGGGATAACTTCGCAAGTTGGCGTAGGCGATACTGTAATTCTGTTAAACAGTAATAACGAAGAAAAAGCTTTCGAAGTCATTGGTGTGGTAAAAAAAGAAAACACAAATACTTCATTTTCTGATAAAGATTTATATAATGATCCAATACTACTGCCCACCATTGATATCTTATCTTTTGTAGGTAGCGGAAATTATCTTAGATCATCAAATATTTACGTGACTGTTGAAGGAAAAGACAATTTTGATAATATACTCAGATTTTTACAGAATAATTTAGTAAACTATAAAGTTTCTTGTGGAAAAGAAAGTATTTATAATTCATTAGAATATACAGTTGATGATAGTTTAACCAATTCGTTACAAGTTCCAATTCAAAGCATTAGGAAACTATTCCAAGTAATTTCTTATATCATGTTGATTATTATGTTTATTCTTTTATTCAGTTTATTAATATACGTAAGCAATTCAAGAAAAAGAGATTTTGGAATTTTTATTGCCATGGGACAAACAAAAGCGAAAACAATCATTAACTTTTTAAGCGAAATATTAATTATTTCTACCGTAGCATTTTTAATATCGGCCCCAATATCTTGCAAAATAGGAACAAGCATTGCCAATGATATGATTAGTACTAATTTAAAAGCACAAGAAAAAGTAGCAAAAATATCTAATTATCAAGAAGATGAAGACATATTTGAAATAAGCGAATCCGTTAATAATGAGTATAAATTAGAATTTAATTTAAGCTCATACTTAATAGTTTATGGTCTTGTATTGGTGATAATATTAACATCTTGTACATTCTCTTTAATCAATATTTCTTTAATTAAGCCTAAAGAACTATTGAAAAATTAATTAAAATCTCTTCTAACAAATCTAACAACGCCCATTACTTTAACAGGTAATTCTTCTATTTCTTTTTTACTGAAGAATTTAGATTCATATTTAGGATTGCTAGCTTCTAGTATCATTAAATCATCTTTATAATAAACTTTCTTAATTGTTAATTCATCGCCAACAAGTACAATACCTATTTGACCTGAATTAATAGTATCAGACTTTTTTACATAGACTAAGTCGCCATCATAAATACGAGAGCCAATCATTGAATCACCACATATCCTAAGAAAGTAGTCACCCTTTCTGGCATCAGCTTGTCCAAGTTCAATATAACCTTCAATGTTTTCATCAGCTAAAAGATCATATCCAGCCTTAACAAAGCCGGCAATAGGTTTGATCCTATCTCCTTGATCAAGAAGCATTTCGATATCATAATTCAAGACATTGCTTAATTTATCAATTGTGCCTTTTTTAAGCATTGTACTTTCACCGCTTAACCAACGATAATAAGTAGAAAGTGATACACCTACTTCATTTGCGACATCTTGATGGCTTTTGCCATGTTCAAATTCATATTTTGTGAGTAATTCTTTTAGTTCCATATATTTAATTTACACCTTTTGCGAAATAATTTCAAAAATTAAAATTATTTTTTCCCAAATCTTACTTGTTTTGAATTTTAAGTCTTCTATAATAAAGACATGCAAAAAATTTACATGTGTATTGATTTAAAATCCTTTTATGCCTCAGTTGAATGTGCCGAAAGAGGGCTAGACCCCTTTAAAATAAAGCTTGTTGTAGCCGATCCTAAAAGAGGCGATGGTGCCATAACGCTAGCTGCTACTCCAGCTATAAAAAGACTAGGTGTTAAAAGTAGAGGCAGAATCTATGAAATACCTAAAAATATTGAATATATTACTGCTGTACCTAGGATGAGTTTATATATGGAATATTCAGCTAGAATCTATAAAACGATTCTTAAATATATATGCAAAGATGATATCTATGTTTATTCAATTGATGAATGTTTTATTGATGCTACTCCTTATTTAAATTTATACAAATTAAAAGTTAGAGAATTAGCTAAGCTTATAATCAAAGACATTTATGACACAACTTCTATTACCGCAACTTGTGGCATAGGAACTAATATGTTTTTATGCAAAGTCGCTTTAGATATATGCGCTAAGCATAAAAGCGACAATATCGCTTATTTAGACGAAGATATCTTTAAACAAACATTGTGGCATCATACACCATTAACCG
>CAVEWG010000203.1:0-2673 GCA_963619285.1 Oscillospiraceae bacterium
TATGTCCAATAGTAAAGTGCTTTTCTACTTCAATATCATGTTCCTTTGCTAGTTTGCATGCATCTTCAAAAGACATATGTTCTTTAAAATCAATGCCTGTTTTTTCTTTAATTGCGTCAGTCATTGAAATACGTTTCCAATCACCATCTAAACTAATTTCATGACCTAAATAGTTAAATGTGCGCTTATGACAAACATTATCGGCAATGTATTTATACATGCTTTCAGTAAGTTCCATCATGCCTTCTAGATTAGAATAAGCTTCATAGATTTCCATTAATGTAAATTCAGGATTGTGTTGGGGGTCCATGCCTTCGTTTCTAAATGTACGACCAATTTCATAAACCTTTTCCATGCCGCCTACTAGTAATCTCTTTAGATTAAGTTCTAAGGCAATTCTTAAGTACATGTCTAGGTTTTGTGAGTTATGGTGAGTAACAAATGGTCTAGCGCTCGCACCTGTAAGAAGGGTGGTTAAAACCGGTGTTTCAACTTCGATGAATTCTCTGCTTCCTAAGAAAGATCTAATTGCGTTTAAGATTTGTGGGCGCATTATAGCTACTTTCTTACTATCTTCATTCATAATAAGATCCAAGTATCTTCTTCTATATCTTTCTTCAACGTCTGTTAAGCCATGGAACTTTTCAGGGAATGGATTTAAGGCCTTAGTTAAATGAGTATATTCTAAAACATAAACTGATAGTTCACCATTAGGGTTTTGTTCAGTTGGATTTGTGCGATATACATCACCTTTTACACCAATAATATCACCTACATCACTGGCTTTTACAAGTTCATATGCTTCTTCACCTAAGTCGTTTTTGTTTATAACAAGTTGAATATGTCCATATCGATCTTGGATATGCATAAAGCACATCTTTCCCATTCTTCTTTTAGACATAATTCTTCCTGCAATTGAAACATTGACTTTGTTATTTTCGAGTTCTTCCTTGCTTAAAGAAGAATATTCATCTTTAATGCTTTTACTATTTGCGGTTCTAGTGTAGGCATTGCCAAATGGATTGATGCCCTTAGCTTTTAAATCATCTAGTTTTTTTCTTCTAGCAAGTTGTTGATCATTAAACTTTCTTTCCATCTTTTCTCCTTTTGAAAATAAAAAAGGTAGCACAAGGGCGCATATTGCGCGGTACCACCTTAGTTTGTAACTTTATACTTTTAACGCAAGTTTACGATTCGCTCCAAGTCCTTATTCATCTATCCCTTTTGTGTCTTTACACCAAGCAGGCACTCTCTTTAAAAAGTTTAATAGACTACTCTTCTTTTCATCACGATTACGCAATTATTCTAGCACAATTAAATAGCTTTTAGAATAGGCCCTTTTAAGGGATGGGGAACATATAGTTCTTCTATATAAGCTATTTCTTCATCAGTTAAAAAAACATTCATCGCGTTTAGAGCGTCATCAATATACTTAGTCTTGCTAGCACCAACAATTGGAGCTGTTATACCTTTTTTGTATAACCAAGCAAGTGCTACTTCTGATATCTTTATTCCTTTTTTATCAGCTATTTCACTTACTCTTTCAACTACTAGTTTGTCGTTTTCTTCAAAGGCTCCATATCTTCTTTTGGCAACATCATCACTTTGGCTTCTAATAGAATCAGAATCCCATGTCTTTCTAGCTAAGTGCCCTGCCGCTAATGGTGAGTAAGGAACTAATGATACGTTTTCTTCTTTGCATAAAGGGATCATTTCTCTTTCTTCTTCTCTATATAAAAGATTGTAGTGATTTTCCATCATTTCAAAGCGGGCATATCCTTTTTCTTTAGCTAGATTTTGATATTTCAAGAATTGATAAGCCAAGATACTGCTAGATCCTAAGGCTCTAACTTTTCCTTGTTTTACAAGATTATTTAATGCTTCTATTGTTTCTTCGATTGGCACATTATAGTCAAATCTATGGATTAAATATAAATCAAGATAATCAGTGTTTAATCTGCTTAACGTACCATCTATTTCTTTATTAATGGCCTCCTTTGATAGGCCGCCTTCATTAAAGAAAACTTTTGACGCAATAACAACTTTATCTCTACTTACACCTAATTCTTTTATACTTCTTCCAAGGTATTCTTCACTTGTGCCATTAGAGTATTGATTGGCTGTATCAAAGAAATTGATGCCCGAATCAATTGCGTAGCTAATAATATTTTTAGTATCTTCAAAACTAGATGCCCATTTGTACATACTGCTATCGCCAAAGCCCATGCACCCAAGACATAGTTTTGATACTTCAATATTTGTGTTTCCTATTTTTTCGTACTTCATTTCATGTAACCGTCTAGATATGAATCGACATAAGCATTTCGTTTTACTTTTGGATTATCGTATACTTTGCCTCTTGCGATTACCATATCTACCTTTCTTAAATTGTTTAAATCATCTAATGGATTATTGTTTGTGACAATTAAATCAGCGCATTTACCTTCTTCAATTGATCCAGTAACATCACCTATTCCGGCAAGTTTAGCGTTGTTTAGTGTAGCGGTATACAAAGCAAATTGATTACTTACGCCAACATATTTATGGAAATATACAAGTTCTCTATAAAAGTCATATTGGGAAATCCAAGGACAGCCAACATCATTTCCTAAACCTATTGGAATGTTGTTTTCAAGAGCTTTCTTAGTTCCTTCGATAAAGCCGTTTAATACA
>CAVEWG010000204.1:0-2669 GCA_963619285.1 Oscillospiraceae bacterium
ATTTTACACATTGTGTAACACGTTTAAGATTTAATTTTAAAGACAAAAATCTTGTAAAAGAAGATGAGATTGGCAAACTAACGGGTGTTATGGGAACCAAGTGGGCTGGCAATCAACTTCAAATTATTATCGGTTCAGGAGTAGATTCTGTTTATAACGATATTTGTGATAAACACGGTCTAGTTAAAGAAAAATCAATTGATGAAAATCTAGATGATGAAAAGAAAACAAAATTAACATTTAAAACAGCAATTCCTATTATGCTAGATACTTTAACATCAATTCTTGCGCCAATTATTCCTGCGATTGTAGCGTGTGGTTTGCTTCAAGGTTTACTATATTCTTTCCAATCGTTTGGATGGATTGATGCAAGTAGTGATACATATGTATTTTTCTTTAATTGTGCGCAAGCAGCATTCTACTTCTTGCCTGTTTTAATTGGATATTCTGCTGGTAAGAGATTTAAAACAAGTCCTGTTCTAGCTGCTACAACAAGTGCAATTTTAATGTTACCAGCATTTTCTGCAATGTCTGGAACTACTATTAAGCTTTTCGGTTTTCTTCCAATTACCTATGCTGGATACTCATCGACTGTTGTACCTGCAATCTTAACTGTATACTTCCAATCTTATATTGAAAAGGCTTGTAAGAAAGTTGTTCCTAAGATGATTGATATTATCGTTACACCTCTAGTTACTGTAATGCTGTCTGCTGTAGTAGGCTGGGCTTTACTAGCTCCAATCGGTGGATGGATTGGCACATTTGTTGCTGAAGGAATCTTGTGGTTATATAACACATTAGGTGCAGTTGGTGGAGCAGTTTGTGGCGCTATTTATCCATTTATGTTAATGTCTGGCATGCAAGTTGCTATGTCACCAATTATTGCTCAAAACTTAGCTACTTTAGGTTATGATTTCTTGTACCCGGTTACAAGTGCCGCTTCTAATTCTGCAATGGCCGCGTGTGCACTATATATTTTCTTTAAATCTAAAGATGAAAAGACTAAATCGGTAGGTTTATCAACTGGTGTGACTGCTTTAATTGGTGTTACTGAACCTGTTCTATTCTCTTTGATTACAAAGTTTAAAAAAGCTTTAATCGCAACGATCGTTGGTGGTGCAGCAGGTGGCGCAATTATGGCATTATTCCGTGTTAAGTATTTATCATTTGGCTTTGTTCCATTTGGCACAATAGTATAGCTGTTACAGATACTTTCCCTTATTACCTATTAGGTGTTGGTGTATCAATGGCTGTAGCTATTGTTATGCTAGTCGTCTTAAAGTGGAGCGATGAAAAATAATGAGCTTTACTAATGACTTTTTATGGGGTGGCGCGACAGCTGCTAATCAATGCGAAGGCGCCTATATTGATGAAGGTAAGGGTTTATCTGTTGCGGATATTGTTACGGTAGGTTCTCATAAAGAACCAAGAATTATCTCGCCTACTATGGATAATAAATATTATTATCCATCACATAAAGCAATTGATTTTTACCATTATTATAAAGATGATATAAAGTTGTTAAGTGAGATGGGACTAAAGGCGTTTAGATTTTCTATATCTTGGGCAAGAATATTTCCAAATGGTGATGATGAGAAACCTAATGAGAAAGGGTTAAAATTCTATGATTCAGTTTTTGAAGAAATGAAGAAATATAACATTACGCCAGTTGTGACTATGTCACATCATGATATTCCTCTTGCTATAGGGACAAAATATGGTGGTTGGAATAACAAAAAGGTTATTGGTTTATTTACTACCTATACAAAAACAATAATGAAAAGATACAGCAAGTATGTTAAATACTGGATCCCATTTAACGAAATTAACGATATGTTCTTGCCTTTAAGTTCAATTGGGCAAGGAGCTTTCATACCTGAAAAAGAGTGCCTATGGACAAATCAAGAAGATAATCCTTTAAAAAGATTTGAAGCCTTGAATAACATGTTTATAGCATCTGCAAAAACCGTCATTGAAGGAAGAAAGATTAATCCTGATTTTCGCTTTGGGACCATGATATGTCATATTACTAGATATCCTAGAACTTGTCATCCAAATGATGTGCTGCTAACTTGGCAAGATGATGCTTTCTATAATTGTTCTTGTGCTGATGTAATGATGAAAGGTGAGTATTCTTACTTTACTTTAAAAAGATATAAAGAATATGGATATGAACCTTGTCTTACTGAAGATGAAAAGAAAGTATTAAAAGAAGGCGTATGTGACTACTATACTTTCTCTTATTATCAAAGTATTTCAGAAAGCACGTTGGATTTCTCTGAACAAACAAGTGGAAATATAATGGGTGGAATTAAAAATCCTTACTTAAAAGAAACTGCTTGGGATTGGCCGATAGACCCAGTTGGGTTAAGATATACGCTTAATAAGGTATATGACCGTTATAGATGTCCAATCATGATTACTGAAAACGGTATAGGTTGTGTTGATGAACTGACAGGCGATTTCAAGGTTCATGATAATTACCGAATAGATTATTTAAGAGACCATGTTGAAGAAATGAGTAAAGCAATTAATGATGGTGTAAATCTAATTGGATATATGATGTGGGGTTGTATAGATTTGGTTAGTGTATCAACTGGCGAAATGAAAAAACGTTATGGATTTATCTACGTTGATGTTAATGATAATGGAAATGGCACGTTCAATAG
>CAVEWG010000205.1:0-2657 GCA_963619285.1 Oscillospiraceae bacterium
CTTCTGAACTATTGATGCCGATGGAGGAGTTTAAGAGGCAGGTAAATGCTCGCCTGAATGATGGGTACTTAGATCTGGATGGAGTATTGGCGGTTGCTGATTATTTTGGGGTCAGTTTTCAGGCCTGCCTTTATAAGGTTGCATATAGATTACACCTGATTGAAGGAGATACATCACCTAAAATATTGCAGAAGAAGGCAAACAAATATAAGCCACAGTTAAAAAGAAGTGAAAAGGGTTGGCATTACACACGACTGTACGAGCAACTTTTTAATGCAATTGGAGGAAATTTTCAGCTTATACCTACACCAAATGCATGTCAGAGGTTTAAAGGTAATTATGTATTTCATGATAGCAGAATGGAAGGCGTTGATATTGATGAGGAAACAGCAGGTAATATCGTTTCTGATTTAAGAATTAGAAGACAAGATAGCCCATTCTGCAAAGAGGAAAACCAAAATATCATAGAAGTTGCTGGATTGACCTTAGCCTATGATTTTGCATTTGAAGAGGCAAAGACTAATATAAGCGTCTATGATGCAAAGCGTATCAATGAAAAACTTTTTTCAACAGCTCCGTACCCAGAATATGGAGGAATGTATCGCCAAAGTAATACACTGGTCCTAGGAGTCAAATTTGAAACTGTGGATTATCGGAAAATCCCTGAAATGATGTACTTTCTAGATAAGGATATAGCAGCTCTTATGAATAAGTATGACGGCATGAGCTATAGCGATTATGTGGAAAGCGTCATAAGAATTCATCATCAGCTTACGGTTATTCATGCATTCAGAGATGGAAATGGAAGAACATCAAGAGCATTCTGCAATATGATGCTCTTAAAACGTTATATTTCACCGGCGTTCTTTAAGAACAAAGCAAAAGATGAGTATAAAGATGCATTAGCGATTGCAGATGCTACCGGTAAATATGATGCTTTGTATGAAGTTTTCTTTAAAGCGATCCTTGAATCAAATGCTGCGCTATCTGATTTTATGATCTAACCCAAAACAATAAATTAGCAATCCCACCGTGGTTTATCATGATTTTTGGCACTCTCCGGTGGGGTTTTTGCTTAAAATTGGTCTGCCATGGCAAAGTGCACAGATCCAACGCTTCCTGATACACCAAAGGAGTGGCTGGATGAATTTAATACATTCTCTATCTATCAGGTGCTTCCAAGTATCATAGAGCTTTGGGGAATGAATTAAAAAACAGATGTCCGGTCAAAAAGCCGTTAGAAAACAAACTATACCTTTTCACCCTAATATGAAAAACGCATGTATGGCTTAGAAGCTTATAAACTTGCGATGGAAAATACGAAGTATGTATGTGATGGAAGAGCAGCGATATCAAAAGATGACGAATGGGTTAATGAAACAGAATGGGATGACTTGTTTAATCAATTAAATAAATACAAAGCATGACTTGTTATATTCTTTTTGAAAACTGTTAAATCATAATCAAATCATTGAATTATTTGATATAAACATTGATTAAAAGAAGAACTGGATAATTCAGCTGTCGCAAAATTTGCGACAGTTCAAGATAAAGGTGATTGTCAAGTTAAAATATCACAACTTCAAAACAGTGTTATTTAAGTGTAAAGAATTCGTGTAGATACTTTATAATAAGTAAACAATATTGTGTAAATCTTTGGCATTGTACTAAAGCTTAATTGTTCAATGTGATAGAATTTATATGTCCATAAAGAGAGGCGGAGAGACAAGCTCGATGATTCCTCAGCAACCACTTTAATAGATGGTGCTAAAGCTTGAACGATGGGTATTAGATTGCTTGCCCATCTTTCGATGGGTTTTATTTTCCTTTATGGATAGAAAGAAGGAAAATGTATGTTTGAAAAAGTTAATCCATGTCATCCTGATAAGGTGGCAGATCGAATTGCTGGAGCTATTGTTGATTTAGCATATGAAAAGGAAGAGGCTCCTAAGGTTGCGGTTGAAGTGCTTATTGGACACGGTTGTTGTCATGTTATAGCTGAGACAAGTGTTGAATTTGAAAGTGGTGAAATAGAAGCTATTATCAAAAGAATTGCTGGTGATATCAAGTGTGATGTTTCTTGTGTTAAACAAGACGTTCATTTAGCAGATAATCAAAAAGGTGAAGTAAGGTGTGGTGATAATGGTATCTTTAAGGGTATGCCTTTAACTGCCGAACAAAAGAAATTAAGTAAGATTGCTAGAGATATATATGCTTTATATCCATATGATGGCAAATATGTACTTGATAATGATAAGCTTATCATTTGTCAAAGTAATGCGTCTAACGGGGAATTGAATAGTTTATATCCTAATGCGATTATTAATCCACTTGGTGAATGGACTGGTGGTGTTAATGTTGATAGTGGTGCCACTAATAGAAAACTAGGTAGTGATATGGCTGACTCAGTAACTGGTGGCGGGCTTCATGGCAAGGATTTATCTAAGGCTGATGTAAGTGTTAATATTCATTGTTTCTTAAAGGCCCAAAAGTTAGGCAAGGAAGTAACGATGTCTTGTGCGATAGGCGATGAGACAATTGATGGTTTACCATATAGTGAAATAGTAAAAGAGGCTAAGGATTATATTGATTCTGTTGGTGGCTTTGAAAAGTTTGCTGAATGGGGCTTATTTTAGGTTATTGAAAGCATTTTCATT
>CAVEWG010000206.1:0-2626 GCA_963619285.1 Oscillospiraceae bacterium
TTCATATTCTTCTTTGCCGAGTTTTTTCGCCAAATAGGTTTTTCCAGTACGCCTAGCGCCTTTTAAAAACAATGCATATTTTGGCGCATAATTCTTTTTCCACTCAAGCATTTGATCGTAAATTTTACGTTTGAAATAGCCTTCCATAACTCACCTCTACTACTATTTTCACAATTCCGACAATATTTTTCAAGTATTTTCTCACAATTCCGACATGTTTTTAACATCGATTTTCCACAATTCCGACAATATTAGGTGTAATTAATTAGTTTTTAAATGTACCTAATTGGTGCAATTAATTAAAAATCATCATCGATTTATGATTATTTATTTAAATTCATCCATTTTTAAAGTTTGATGACTCATATATAATATAGACATATGAAAGTTTTATTTATCTATAATCCTTTTTCAGGAAAGACACAAATTAAAAATCATCTATATGATATTTTAAATATTTTTTCTAATGCTAATTATGATTTAACAGTACTACCTACAACTAAGGCCTTACAAGCAAGACAATGTGCTAAGAAAAAAGCACATTTATATGATCTGATTGTTTGTTCAGGAGGCGATGGAACGCTTAATGAAGTAATCAATGGTTTACTTGAAAATGAACATAAGATACCACCTTTAGGCTATATACCTGCAGGTAGCACCAATGATTACGCTAATAGTTTAAAGCTTCCTAAAAACATGGCAAAAGCTGCTGAGTTAATTACTAGTGGTAAATCAACATTTGTTGATATCGGTAAGTTTAATAATCAACACTTTGTCTATGTAGCGGCTTTTGGCGCTTTTACTAGCGTTTCCTATGCAACACCACAAGATATAAAGAACGTTATTGGCCATGCAGCCTATGTAATAGAAGGAATCAAGTCTTTATCAACTATTAAATCTTATGAAATAGAAGTTGAATGTGATGAACTACATACCAAAGAAAAGTTTATCTATGGCATGATTTCTAATACTTATTCTGTTGGTGGTTTATATAAACTAGATAGAAGAAATGTAAAACTAGATGATGGTCTGTTTGAAGTAATGCTGATAAAAGAACCAAAAGATATTATCGATTTAAATGAAATCACTTCATTTTTATTAGGTACAGGTAATACCGATTTAATATATTCATTTAAGACAAATAAAATTACTTTTAAAACCGATGAAGATATGCCATGGACCCTAGATGGAGAGTATGGTGATAATCCAAAGAGTGTTACAATTGAAAATCTAAATAAGGTTATAGGAATAATTTCTAAATAATATGTTGTTTAATTCAATAAGCTATGGCATCTTTTTGCCTATTGTCTTTATCTTATATTGGCTACTTCCAAACAAATATCGTTGGATTCTTTTATTTATTGCCTCATATTATTTTTATATGTCTTGGAATGCTAAATATGTATTCCTAATCTTTTTCACTACATTTGTTTCTTATTTAGCAGCTATTTTAATAGAGAAATACAATAATAAAAAGAAGCTTATTTTATGGATTACATTAATTACTTGTCTAGGAATATTATTTGTCTATAAATACTTTAATTTCTTTTTTGAGACAATTGATTCGATATTTTCGTTATTCTCAATCAAGTTAAATCCAATAACCTTAAACTTAGTTCTTCCAGTAGGTATATCATTCTATACCTTCCAAACATTAAGTTATGTTATTGATGTATATAGAGGAGATATAGAAGCTGAAAAACATTTTGGCTATTATGCAACATTTGTATCATTTTTCCCGCAACTTGTGGCTGGCCCAATCGAAAGACCAGATAATCTTTTACCACAACTAAAAAAAGAAAAAGAATTTGACTATAACAAAGCAATATATGGTTTAAAGTTGATGGCTGTTGGTTTCTTTAAAAAGATAGTAGTTGCCGATAATCTAGCTTATTATGTTGATATGGTATTTAACGATTTGCCTTACTATACAGGTTTTTCCTTATTTATGGCGGCGGCTTTCTTTACAATTCAAATATATTGTGATTTCTCAGGATATTCCGATATTGCCAAAGGCAGCGCAAAGCTATTAAATATTGATTTGATGGATAATTTTAAAACACCTTATTTTTCTACCACAATCAAAGAATTCTGGTCTAAGTGGCACATATCATTATCATCTTGGTTTAAAGATTATATCTATATTCCACTAGGTGGTAATAGGTGTTCAAAGATTAGACACTATTTTAATTTATTAGTTACCTTCCTTATATCAGGACTTTGGCATGGTGCCAATATTACTTTTGTGATTTGGGGTGGTATTCACGGGACTCTTCAAATAATTGAAGATATCTTTCATATTAAAAGAAACAATAATAAATATTCTTTTATATGGTTTATAAGAGTCATACTAATATTTATCGTTATGACTTTTACATGGGTTTTCTTTAGAGCTCAAAATATAAGTGATGCCATATATGTATTTAAGAATATGTTTGTCGGCATTAGTCACCCATATAGCTATCTTGTATCAGGTTTATATAGCTTTGGCGTTAAACCTAACTATTTATTATCAATGTTAGCTTTATATTTAGCTCCTTTGTTTATTATTGATTTAATCAATGTTAAACAAGATTGCTTATTATTAATTAACAAGCGTAATAAGGCAACAAGATACATTATCTAT
>CAVEWG010000207.1:0-2600 GCA_963619285.1 Oscillospiraceae bacterium
AATATATATACTTTATGTATAAATTTGGTACAATATATGTGGAGAAATGAATGATAAAAGACTATCTTATTGAAAATTATGGATATAATAAACCAATTTTTTTAAATGAACTATCAATTGAAGGAATGAGTAAAAATGCTTTGCGTCAAGCGATTAAAAGACTAAATAAAAGCGGATTTTTAAAAAGATATGATAATGGAATTTACTATATTCCAAAAAGCATTGGTGTTCTTTCAACTAGTTATCTGGATCCTTTAAAAGTTGTGGCATATAAATATATTGAAAACGAAAAAGATAAATATGGATATGTAACTGGTTTAGCATTCGCTAATCAACTTGGATTAAGTACGCAAATGCCATCAGTTATAGAGATAGTTTCAAATAATGAAGCTACAAGAGGAAGAATTGTTACAATTGGGAATCAAAAGGTGAAGGTTGAAAAGCCGAATATTGAGGTGACAAATGAAAATGCTAGTTTATTACAATTGTTAGATATGATAAGCAGTGTTGAAAAATATAGTGAATTGCCAGAAGAAGAAACTTATGATGTTTTAAAGAAATATATAAAAGATAATAAATTTAGTAAGAAGCAGTTAATAGATGCCTCTTCTTCACTAACTGGTAACACTTCAAAGAGACTAATAGAATGGGGGATTGTTTATGAATTTATATAACCATAAGAATTAATCAATAATATCTTAGGTTATAATATTAATAGGTAAGAGGAATACATATAAACTGGAAAGGATTCAATTATGAAAGAATGTAATAACTTATCTTTTTTAAAAGAAATCGAATATTCTAACAATATAGAAGAAATGACAAAGTGTTTTGTAGAGAAAGTTAATCCTTTAAAAGTTATCTTGTTTGGCTCCTTCGCTAATGGAACATATGACAATGAAAGTGATTATGATTTCTATATAGTTATAGGCGATGGGGAAAATGTTGCTGATGCTACTGACAAAGCGTACGATTCTGTTTTGTATGTCAAGAAACGTCCAGTTGATATAGTTGTTGGTACTGCATCTAGATATGACAAAAAGTCTAATAGTAACCATTCTTTAATGATTGAGAACGAAGTAAAAAGGAATGGAATTATCCTTTACGACAAAAACAGTAATGTATGATAAACGATAGAAATGAACAAGTAGAAGAATACGAAGAGTGACTTTCTTTTGCTAAGATGGACTTTGATGTGGCTATGCATTTGAATGACAGCTTTTATCCAAAGCCTGTTAGCATTATTTGCTACCATTGCCAGCAAGCAGCTGAAAAAGCTGTTAAGGCTTTAGTTGTGTATTTTGGTTGTCAAGGCGGGATGCCGAAGGTTCATGACATTACATTTTTATTGAATCAAATAAAAAATATTATATATGAAGAAAAGGGCATAGTTGTTTCTCGTGAACTTTTAAAAATGGCTGATTATTTATCTAAATACGGAGTGATGTCAAGATATCCTAATGAAATAGAAGTTGATGAAGTTCAAACTATAAAAGCTTTAACAAGCAGCAAAGAAATTCTTGATTGGGCTCAATATGTTGTTAATGCTAATAAAGACAAATAGAAGAACAAAAAAAGAAAGGTAAATTGGCTAATTTTAGCCGATTTTATTTCTAATTACTTTATAATTATTGTTGTATTTATATGAAGGGGTTACTTTGAAGATAGTAGATATGCATGCACATATACTTCCTGGTATTGATGATGGAAGTAGTTCTATAGAAATGTCTAATCAAATTCTTGACACCATGAAGCAAGAAGGTGTTTGTGTTGTTTGTGCTACAAGCCACTACTATAACTGGCAAAATGATATTAAGACTTTTCTTAGAAGAAGAAATGATGCTTATAGCCAATTAGTAAAAAATAGAGGTAAAACAACTTTGCCTATAATATTGCCTGCTAGTGAAACGGCTTTCTTTAATGGAATATCAAAGTGTGAAAGAATACATGATTTATGTATTCATGGTACAAATACTTTAATGTTAGAGATGCCTTTTATTGAATGGAATGAAATGATAGTGCAAGAAGTAGAAAGCCTAGTGCTTGATAGAGATATTAGAGTGGTACTAGTTCACCCTGAACGTTTTTGTTTCTCTAAGGAAAACAAGAAATATATTGAAAGATTATTAAAGCTTGATATAGCACTTCAAGTAAATGCTGGTAGCTTTATTGATCATAAGACTAGGAAATTAGCCTTTGAGTTAATTCAAATGAGCGATCATCCACTACTTGGAAGTGATTGCCATAATGTTACTACTAGGTCTTTTAATTTAACGGATGCCAGGAGTATTATTGAAAAAAAGCTAGGTAAAGGCTTTATTGAGAAAATAGAGAAGACTTGTTACCAATATATGTATGATGAAAACTATGGAATATAAAAGAAAGATTGAAAAGAAAGATAAGAAAAAGATGATAACTATTGTCTTAATAGTGCTTGTTTTAATAGTTGGCATCTTTTTAGTTATCAACTATATTGAACATAAAAATGATGATAACGCCACTGGTGAAGTAAATGATGATATTCTTGATTCTAAAGAAAAGGTGGTAGATGGAGTTACTTATACTCATAAAAGAAAGATTCATACTTATTTATTTATAGG
>CAVEWG010000208.1:0-2591 GCA_963619285.1 Oscillospiraceae bacterium
CAATAGATCTATCATCGATTTTTCTTTCAGAAGTTCTTTGTTTAGCGTGAGCTGTTTTCTCACTAAAATACTGTATATCTAATCTATACTTATTTCTTTCATTATAACCGATAATATTTTTATTTATAGCTTTTTCATTTATTTCATTTGCTTGATACCAACTATACCTATTACCTTTAGCTGATTGATATGTCTTTTCACCATTGTTGTTGTATTCAATCGGTACTTTAACACTTACTAATCAATAAAATCATTCAAAGTGGCTTAACAGTCGCTTTTTTTATGTCAAGTTTTATAATTTATTTGTTGTATGGATGTTGTATGGTGTTGTATATTATGATATAATATAGACATCTAGGAGGATCCTTACATGAAGCTTTACTACGATAAGAAATCAGCTAATCCAACATACTTTGGACAAGTTGGAATACGTAATGGTAAAAAGGTAACTACTAAAAATTTCTTAAGAATTGGAAAACATTCTGAGTTATTAAAGATAACTAAGGATCCTAAGGCTTATGCACTAAAACAAATAGAAGAATATAATAAACAAATAAAAGAAGAAAAAGTAGAATGTAACTTAACAATTAACTTTAGTGAGAAACTAATTAATAAAGGTGATGTTACCAGTGAATCTTTGTGTAAGAATATTGGTTACTTTATACTTAATAAAATCTACTCTGATTTAGATATAAAAGATTTCTTTAAAGAAGTATGCAAAGATAAGAAAATTACTTATAATCCTAATTTAATTAATATGGCTTTAACTAGTCTTCGTATTCTAGATCCAGGAAGTAAATTATATTCCAAATCCATATTACCTACTTTATATGGAAACATAGATTTTCCCTATCAAGCTATCCCTAGATACATGGACATCCTTGAAGATAATTATGATGCCTATCTTACTTATTTATTTAACGCAAGTAACAAGATAATAAAACGCAATACTAGTGTATGTTATTTTGATTGCACAAACTTTTACTTTGAAAAAGAAGAAGAGGATGAAGATGTTATTGATGATGTAACTGGTGAAGTAATTAAAGGCTTACTTAAGTATGGTGTATCTAAAGAACATAGACCTAACCCTATTGTTCAAATGGGCTTGTTTATGGATGGTGATGGTATTCCTTTAAGTATGTGTATTAATTCAGGTAGTGACAATGAATCATTGTGTGCAGTTCCTGCTGAAAAACAATTAATTAAAATGTTTGAAGATAAAGATATTATCTATTGTTCAGATGCAGGACTTGGATATAAAAACACTAGAGTCTTTAATGATTGTGGCGGTAGAAAATTTGTAGTAACCCAATCTATTAAAAAACTAAGTGATGTATTAAAACAAGCTGTCTTTAATGATTATGATTATAAGTACTCTAAAACACATAAACCATTAAGCTTAGAATTTATGAAAAACTTCGATAAAGATAATAAAGATAACCTTGAATACTATAATGGCTATATTTATAAGTCTATAGAAACAGACAGTATGGTAGATATTGGCTTAAGCGAAATTAAACAACTTAAAAACGGTAAATATAAGAAAGTTAAAGCTAAAGGTGTTTTAAAACAGAGAATCATTATCACTTATAGTCGTAAGATGGCTGAATATCAAAAGAAGATAAGAAACAGACAAGTAGCAAGAGCGAAAATCTTACTTAAAAATATTGATCCAAAAACATATAAAAAAGGACCAAACGATGTAACTAGATTTATAAATAGTAAAAAAGTATTAGATAAGACTGACTACTATATAGACCAAGAAGTAATCAATGAAGAAGAAAAGTATGATGGCTTTTACGCAATTGCCACAAATATCTTTGATCAAAGTGAAGATGAAATAATTGATATTCAAGCTAATAGATACAAGATAGAAGATTGTTTTAGAGTATTAAAGACAAACTTTAGTGCTAGACCTGTTTATCACTATAAGGAAGAAAGAATAAGAGCACACTTCTTAATATGTTATACAGCTCTTTTAATCTATAGATTACTTGAAGTTCAATTAGATAGGAATAATACTCATTTCACCACTAATCAAATAATCAAGACTCTACAAAACATGAATGTACTTGAATATGATGGTGCATTCTATAAATCATGTTATACAGGTTCCAATGTATTAGATGCCTTTGAACAATTATTTGATTTAAAACTAAATAAGAAAAACTACTTACCTAAAGATTTGAACAAACATTTAAAAAATTTATAAATTAAGAATTCCATACAACAATCAATATAATCAAAAAGTTGAGAAAATTACGATAAACACGTAAGATTCTCAACTTTTATATTATTGAACTGTCAAAGATGGGATTTTTCAAGGAAGCAGTTATGAACAATCTGTGTATTTTTAAGTATATTGTCCTACATATTTATATTAGCTTTTTTACTTCTTACGCTAAAATAGTCAGCCATAAAATACCAAATTATGGCTGACTATCTTTAAGCTTTAAATAACACTATTCTACTGAAATAGTAAAATTTAAAGTGCCACTATAATCACCTGCATACTTAAAACCATCGTTTGGCACATTCAAAGTAAGCGTACTACTTCCACTATTTGCACTAGCTGGATCAACAGTCAATAC
>CAVEWG010000209.1:0-2587 GCA_963619285.1 Oscillospiraceae bacterium
CAATTGGCACTCCTGCAGCTCCTGGTGCTGGTGCAGTAATATTGTTCACAATTCTTTCAGGTGTTGGTTTTACAAATGAAATTGCTTTATCAGTATATGCATTAATATTGGCAATTAATCGTCCAATTGAAATGCTAGTAACAGCACTTAATGTTACTGGTGATACAGCCTGTGCTATGGCGGTTGCGAAAAGTGAAAACGCTCTTAATGAAAAGATTTTTAATGCAGAAAGTAAATAATGCGAAACGTTGATTTTAAAGTATTAGAAAATATAAGTTATAAGGACTACTTTGTTCTTAGGCTATATCATGATGAACAATTAGATATTAGACCTGGTCAATTTGTTAATGTTAAGGTTGATTCTAAGTTTTTAAGAAGGCCTATTTCAGTATATGACTATAGTGATAAAGTGTTGAGTTTGGCTATTAGGATAAGTGGTGAGGGTACTTATCTTTTATCTAAATTAAAAAAAGATGATATTGTAAATGTTTTATTACCACTAGGTAATGGAATAGATTTAAATGAATATGGTAGTGAGATATTACTTATTGGTGGTGGTATTGGCGTTGCGCCTTTAATGTATTGTCTTAGGATTGCTAAAGCAAATGGTTTAAAGGTTACATGTGTACTTGGTTATCGTGACAGGGAACATGAAATATTATTGGATCAATTTAAAGATAATTGTGATGATGTTTATGTAAGTTATGATAGTGATGGTGAAAATGTTGTTGATGTCATTAAAAAAGAGAATTTAGGTGACAAGAAATTCTTTTGTTGCGGGCCTACTATCATGATGTCTGAGGTTAGTAAAATATGTAATAGTGGCTATTTCTCACTTGAATCTAGAATGGGCTGTGGTATGGGTACTTGTATGGGTTGTTCAACAAGTTTTAAAGATGGTAGAAAGCGAATTTGTAAGGATGGGCCAGTTTTTAAAAGGGAAGAGATAATATGGGAAAACTTAATGTAAATTTATCGGGTTTAGAATTAAAGAATCCACTTATTCCTGCTTCTGGTACTTTTGGCTATGGTTTTGAGTTTTCTGAAATTTATGATTTAAATATTCTTGGTAGTTTTTCTATTAAGGGTACTACTTTAAATCCAAGAGATGGTAATCCTTTGCCTAGAATATGTGAGACAAGTGGTGGCTTATTAAATAGTGTAGGACTTGAAAATCCAGGTGTTGATAAAGTATGTGATGAGTATTTTCCTAAGCTAAAAGAAATATATAACGGTAAAGTTATCGCTAATGTTTCAGGTTTTTCTCTTGATGAATATAAAAAGTGTGCTCAAAGATTAGATGAACAAGATATAGTGGGTCTTATTGAGCTAAATATTTCTTGTCCTAATGTCCATGGCGGTGGTATGTCTTTTGGAACAGATTGTGATAGTGCTGTTTCAGTTTTAAAGGAAGTAAAGAGTGTTTGTAAAAAACCGGTATATGTAAAGTGTACCCCTCAATGTAAGGACTTAGTTAAGATGTGTATAGCACTAGAGGAAAATGGTGCTGATGGATTGGTCTTGCTTAATACGTTTTTGGGTATGCGTATTGATATAAAAAGTGGTAGGCCAATTCTAAAAAATACAACGGGTGGTTTATCTGGTCCTGCAGTGTTTCCTATGGTGCTAGAGTCAATATATAAAGTTGCAAGACATGTTAATATTCCAATCATAGGATGTGGTGGAGTAAACAGTGGTAGCGACGTTATTGAGATGATGATGGCAGGTGCTAGTGCAGTTGAAGTGGGTAGCGCTAATTTAGCTGATCCCTTTGCGATGGCAAGGATTCTTAATGAATTAAATGATTTAGTGGATTTGTTAAAAATAGATGATATAAATAAGATAGTGAAAAGGAGTTTAAATGTCTAGAGAAGTAATTATTGCGTGTGATTTCAAGGATAAGGAAACTTTGTTTAATTTCCTTGATAATTTTAAGGATGAAAAGCCTTATTTAAAAATAGGAATGGAAATCTTTTATAAAGAGGGATTAGATCTTGTAAAGGAAATTAAAAATAGAGGTCATAAGGTATTCCTTGATTTAAAGTTATGTGATATTCCTAATACGGTATATAAGGCTATGTTAAATTTAGCTGAGGCTGGTGTTGATATGGTAAATGTACATGCCTTTGGGGGAATTGAGATGATGAGGGCTGCTAAGAAAGCATTAAATGAAAAGGGTGTTGATACTAAGCTTTTGGCTGTTACTATTCTTACTAGTTTAAATGATGAAGCTTTAAAAAATGAATTGTTAATTAATGAAGATTTAAGTAAAACTGTTATTCATTATGCAAGAAATGCTAAAGAGGCAGGTTGTGATGGTGTTGTTTGTTCACCTTTAGAAAGCACAATTGTTAAAGAAAATTGTGGTGAAGAGTTTTTAACAGTTACACCAGGTGTTAGGTTTGCCGATGATGATAAGGGTGATCAAAAGCGTGTTACTACTCCAAGTTTAGCTAGAGATCTTGGTTCTTCTTACATTGTAGTTGGTAGAAGTATTACAGGGTCTAGTGATCCACTAGAAGCATATCTAAGAGCGAGCAGAGAATTTAAAGGAGAATAATTAAGATGGAAAAAATAATTGCACAAG
>CAVEWG010000210.1:0-2574 GCA_963619285.1 Oscillospiraceae bacterium
TATTATTACAGGTAGTGGTGCACTAGAAAGCGCTGATTTAAAGTTAGGCAAAAAAGCCTTAATTGTAGCCGATCCAATGATGGTGAAACTTGGTAATGTTGATAAAGTCAAAGTTGTTTTAACAAAACAAGGTGTTGAATTTGATGAATATAGTGACATCACAGGTGAGCCTACTGATATCATGGTAGAAGCTGGTGTTAAAAAGTATAAAGAAACAAATTGTGATTTCTTGGTTGCCATTGGTGGTGGTTCACCAATCGATACAATGAAAGCTATTGGCGCTGTTGTAAGTAATGGTGGTGAAATTGACGATTATATGGGTAAGACCATCGAGAAGAAAACACCTACCCTAGTTGCGATTCCAACTACTGCAGGTACTGGTTCTGAGGCTACTCAATTTACAATTATCAATAATACTAAGCAAAATATTAAGATGTTACTAAGTGGTAAAGTACTAATTCCTTCAATTGCGATAATTGATCCTCAATTTACTTTAACTGCTCCAAAAAGTGTTACAGCTGCAACAGGTCTTGACGCTTTATGTCACGCCACTGAGTCTTATACTTCAAGAAAGGCGCAAGCATTATCTAAATCTTTCTCAGTATCTGCAATCAAGAGAATTCTTAAATACTTACCAATTTGTTATGAAGATGGAACTAATGTAGAAGCGAGAGAACAAATGTCTATCGCTGCCCTTGAAGCGGGTATCGCCTTTAATAACGCATCAGTAACCATCATTCATGGCATGTCTCGTCCAATTGGCGCTTTATATCATGTTCCTCATGGCTTAAGTAATGCGATGTTAATTAAAGAATGCTTCTCATTCGCATTAGATGGCGCTTATAAGCAGTTTGGTGACTTAGCTAAAGAAGTTGGTGTAGCGCTAAATAGTGATGATGATATAGCAGCTGCTAATAAGATGTTAGACGCAATAAACAACTTAGTTGAAACATGTAAAGTTTCTACTCTACAAGAATTTGGCGTAAACAAAGAAGACTTTATTAATAATATTCCTAAGATGGCAAAAGACGCCATTGATTCAGGTTCTCCTGCTAACACTTTAAAAGAATGCACAAAAGAAGATCTTGAAGAAATTTATCTTAAGGTAATAAATGCCTAAAGTGTTTTAAAGCATTTAATATTCCATCATCAAGACAATCGCTGGTAATATAATCAGCGATTTCTTTTAGTTCTATGCTGCTATTACCCATGGCTACACCAATAGAAACGGTTTTAAGCATGTCAATATCATTATTACTGTCACCAAAGGCCATAGTTTCAGATACATTGATATTTTCTTTTTCTAGATATTTCTTTATGCCCTTAGCCTTGCCACCATCACTAGGTATTAAATCAGCCATTAAAGGATGCCATGAGGTAATAGCTAAACTTTTTAGTCTATCTTTAATATCAACAATCTCTTCCTTCTTGATATATAACATGGCTTGATAGATTTTCTCACCTTGATAATCTTTAACAGGCCAAGCTTTCTTATCATATTGTTTAAATATTTCTTTACTTATAGAATCAACATAGTTTAAGTAACTACCATATTCTGTTTTTAAACATATTGAATACTTTTTCTCATTAAACAAAGAAAGTACTTCTTTAGTTTGTATATCATCAAATGATTGCATATAAAAAGGATTGCCATTTAAATCAGCACAATATTGACCAGTAGATGCAATAATGCCATCAAACTTTATTTTATCTAGCACATCATTGCCTCTTCCTACTTCTCTAAAGTCTCTACCAGAACATACAACGCATTTAACACCTTTTTCTTGTAGTTTCTTAATTGAAGAAAGTGCACTTTCAACTATTTTATCTTGTCCTAAAGGAACAAGTGTTCCATCTATATCAAAAAATATTGCCTTAATCATGTAGGTATTTTATCACATCAATTCTTATAGATATTTATCACAAAACTCGCTAGCGTTCATGATGTTTTTATCCTTTGGATAATGCTTAAGATTACCTGTTATTAGTATGGCATTTGTATACTTTGCCACTTCATAAAATTTTCTATCTGATTCATCATTTTCAAATGAAACATCTTTAATAGAATCAGCGATTACTGAAATTCCATTTTTGATAAGTGGATCAAGAACAGCGTTTATTTCTTGCTTAGTAAATATAAACTTAGGGTAATAAAAAACTCTATAGTATTCTTCAAGTATTCTATAGTCATAGCAAACTCTAAATTTGCCCATAAAGGCCGCGCTTAAAATATCGCTTGCATTTCTTCCTGGTGAGTAAGCAGCAGAAATAAGAATATTTGTATCAAGCACTATATTCATTTACTGTTCCTTGCTTCTTCTATTAAAGAATTTATTTCATCAAGAGACTTATAACCTTCTTTTGTGGCTTTAGCACGCATATTATTAAGCGCAATCATAGCTTTTGCCTGTCTGATTGCTTGAAGAGTTTCATCAAAACATCCCTCAGGTATATCTATCATTATCGCTGAAGGCTTACCATTGTTCGTAAGAATTACTTCATCTCCATTTTTTAGATCAGACCACATATTTTTAGATTCTGTTCTTAAATCTCTAATCGAATAAAAGTTCATAA
>CAVEWG010000211.1:0-2561 GCA_963619285.1 Oscillospiraceae bacterium
ATTTTAATATATGAATTAGTTGGGCCACTATTGACTAAGCGCGCGCTTGAAAGAGCTCATAATATTACGGAAATGCCAGAAGAAGTTAAAAACAGAAGAAAGAATAAGTTATCTTTATTAAACTTTGTGCCATTTTTATTTAAATCTAACAAGGAGAACTAATCTTGTTTTTTAGTTAAAAAAATCGCAAAATTTACCTTTTTAAAAACATATTTTAAAATATAGTTAACAAAAGAAAGCGAGATAATATATGACTAATTTTAAAAAGGTTGTAGTAGCAGGTGGTGGAGTACTAGGCAGCCAAATAGCCTATCAATGTGCTTATTCAGGTTTTGATGTAACGATATGGCTTAGAAGTGAAGGAAGCATTGATAGATGCAAGCCAAAGCTTGATAATTTAAAGAAAACTTATCTTGATGCATTAAAGCTAATGAATGATACATCAAAGGCTCAAGAGAATTGGTGTCCAGGGCTTGCTGACTTTGATAATTTTGATTATCAAGAATGCGTTGACAAGGTAAACAATATTGAGATCAAGCTAGAACTTGATATGAAGAAGGCTTTTGAAGGTGCTGATTTATTAATTGAGTCAATGGCTGAAAACAAGGAAGATAAGATTGCGTTCTATGAATTGATGGCACCTTTACTTGATGAAAAGACCGTTGTAGTTACTAATTCATCAACTTTGCTTCCAAGTATGTTTGCCAAGTATACAGGTAGAGAAGATAAGTATTTGTCTATGCATTTCGCTAATTCTATTTGGAAAAATAATGTGGCTGAAATCATGGTTCAATCAAAGACTGATAAGAAGTATTTTGATGAAATATGTGAGTTTGCCAATGAGATTAGAATGTTAGCACTACCAGTATTAAAGGAAAAGAGTGGCTATCTATTAAATAGTATGTTGGTTCCATTCTTATTGTCAGGACTAGATTTATATGCTAATGGTATATCAGATCCTGAAAGCATTGATTTAGCTTGGACTAAGGGCACAGGTGCGCCAAAGGGACCATTTGAAATATTTGATACAGTTGGTTTGACAACAGCTTTAAATATTGTTGATCAATACCAAAAGGTTCCTGGTTTATTGAAGCCTTTACTTTCTAAGATGATGCTTCCTTATAACTTTAAGGGTATGAAAGAAATCTTAGAAAAATATATTAGTGAAGGCAAACTTGGTAAAAGCTCTGGTGAGGGCTTCTATAAGTATAAATAGTTATCTTTTACCCCTAATTAATGTATAATACTTCAAGTTAGGGGTTTTTATATGACAAAAAGAAAAGATGCGACTTTAGTAAAATTTGATGAACCTTATCATATGATTGCGACATACATTATGCCAAGACGCGCTGAGGCTGAAGTATGTATGTGGAAAGAATTTGATGTGACCGATTTACTTAATTATATTAAGGGCTACAATGATAAAAATGGTACTAATCTAAAGTTTTTCCATTGTTTCTGTTACGCGCTTGGTAGAACGATTCATCATAGAGAACAAATGAATTATTTCATTAAGGGTAAAAGATATTGGAAGCGTAATGATATTTCTTTAGCTTTTGTGGCTAAACAACAATTTAAAGATGATGCAGAAGAAAAGCTTATGTTTATGAAGGTTAATCCCGACATGAATGTAAATGATGTTTCCAAGACTATTCTTGGTGATGTTAAAAAAGCCAGGGAAGCTAATAGAAATGATTTAGATGATTTAATGAATACGGTAGGTAAGCTTCCTAGGTTCTTGTTAAATCTAATTATTTGGGTAACTCAAGCTTTAGATTTCTATGGTTTAATGCCTGAATCATTAAGCAAGGGTGATCCAAACTATGCGACAGCTATTATTTCAAATCTTGGTTCAATTAAGGCTAGTGCTCCATATCACCATTTAAGTAACTATGGTACTTGTTCAGTTATGATTTGTATTGGTACAATTGAAGAAGTAAATGGTAGAAAGAAAGTAAATGTTTCGTTTACAGTTGATGAAAGAATTGCGGATGGTTTCTACTTTGTAAAGTCGCTTAGATATATGGATTATGTTTTAGGTAATCCAGAGACTTTATTTGAACCTGTTTCTGAAAAGTTTCCAGAAGGGATTATTTAGATGATTATATTTGTATTGCCAATTAGTACACTTATTTGTTTGATTTATGGAATTGTTAAGCTTTTAAAGCTAAAGGTTGATGTACCTCCGTTTATCATGATGATTTCTACCGGTCTTGTGTTTTCACTTGTTGAAACATATATTATCTATAGATTTCATGGCTTAGATAACGCATATATCTTAAGTAAATTAGTGTTTATCATTGTGTTAATGTTTCTGAATGGTCTAAATACAATACTAAAATCTATATTGATTGAAAAGGGAGTAAATAATCATAGTCTAGAGCTTGTGATTAAAAACAATTTCTTGGTTGATTTCTTACTTATTATTTCAATTGTTCTAACAATTATTACACTTAGATAGTCGTTTGTGGCTATCTTTTTTAATATGTGGCTAATTTATAAGGGTGCATGCTAATGTTGTGCTAAATGTTTAGCAGTCTTATTGACTGAGTGCTATTTAT
>CAVEWG010000212.1:0-2543 GCA_963619285.1 Oscillospiraceae bacterium
TCTTTTCTGCAATCTTTATTAGATCTTCTATCTTTAACTATTTTATCAAACCAATCAACCATCTTTGGATCTTGATGATTAAAGAATAAACTTCCACTAGTATCAAGTTTTTTGATTTCTTCCATGTCTTCATCACTTAGTTTGAAGTCAAAGGCATCAATATTTTGTCTCATACGTTCAATATGAGTTGATTTACATACTGCAACAACTCCTCTTTGAATTAACCAACGAAGTATTACTTGTGCAACACTCTTGTTATATTTTTCTCCTATTTTCTTAAGAGTTTCATTTTCAAACAAGCCATTTCTTCCTTCGCCAAATGGGGCCCAAGCTTCAATATGTACACCATATTTCTTCATATTTTCTTGTGCTAAAAATTGGCCGTTCATTGGATTGGTTTCAACTTGATTGATTGCGGGTATAACTTTACGATCAAATAAACAAATATCAGATAATCGATCAGGATAGAAATTAGATACACCAATAGCTCTAATTTTTCCTTCTTGGTATAAATCTTCTAAAGCTCTATATGCACCATAATAATCAGCAAATGGTTGATGAAGCAATACCAAATCAAGATAATTTGTTTTTAATTTTGCTAATGATTCTTCAATTGATTTTTTACAATTATCATAGCCATAGTTATCAATCCATACTTTAGTTGTGATAAATAGTTCTTCTCTTTTAAGACCACATTCTACAATTGCTTTACCAACTTCTTCTTCATTAAAATAACTTTGGGCAGTATCGATGCTTCTATAGCCCACCTTAATCGCATCTAATACGCATCGTTTAGTTTCTTCTTTAGGAATTTGATATACACCAAATCCTAAGATTGGCATTTCTACACCATTGTTTAGTTTTACATATTCCATAAATTTAATCCTTCCCAAATCGATATAAATCAATTCACAAAGTTAGAATACAAGTCGTGTGTTGGACACGGTCAATAGTTTTTTTAAATTTGTTTGACTATGAGTAACTCACAGGTTTTAAAATATAATCAGAGGTAAAGATATGGCTGAAACTAAAAACTTGTATTCAATGAAAGAAACATGTAATAAAACCGGATTATCTTATGATACTTTAAAGTATTATTGTAACGAAGGCTTAATTCCGAATGTCAAAAGAAACAAAAGTAACTATCGTGTATTTGATGATAATGATATTAACTGGATAAAAAGTCTTTCTTGTTTAAAGAAATGCGATATGAGCATCAACGAAATGAAAGAATATTTAGATTTATGTCTAAAAGGAGAATGTTCAATTCCTCAAAGGCAAGACATATTATCTTTAAAACTTATTGAATTAGAAAACAAGAAAAAAGAACTTAACGAGGCCATTGAATTTATTGATTGGAAACAAAATTTTTATAAAGATGTACTAGATGGCAAAACCAAATACTACAGCAATCTTATAAAAGAAAATTAAAACACTCGCCACAATGCAAGCATTATAACGAGTGCTTTATCATTAGATAAACAAGCTTAAGGCTACCCTATTTCTTTCCTTATCAATCTCAAAGACATAGACATCAATAATATCGCCTACTTCAAGATAATCATAAGGACTAATATTTCTTTGTTTATTAGTAATCTTTGATTTATGAACTAAGCCATCATCATGTAAACCAATATCAACAAACGCTCCAAAGTCGACAACATTTCTTACAACACCTTGTAGTTTTTGACCAACATATAAATTATTGATATCTAAGATATCTGATTTTAGAATTGGTCCTTCATAATCATCACGATAATCTCTCAAAGGTTCAGATAGGTTCTTGATAATATCCGAAACAGTATAGACATCACTTTCATATTCGTTAGCGATAGCCTTTACATCTTCGTTCTCTAAAGCTTCCTTAAGTTCTTTAGAACCAAGTTTTAAATCAGAATATTTCTTTAAAATACCTTTAGCTAATTTATAGCTTTCAGGGTGAATAGATGTTACATCAAGTGGTTCTTTTCCATCTTTAATCCTTAAGAAACCTGCAGCTTGTTCAAAGGCTTTAGCACCAATCTTGTTAACTTTCTTAATTTCACTTCTTGAATTAAATAAGCCATTAGTGTTTCGATAATTAACAATTTCATTAGCGCTTGATTTATTTAAACCTGATACATGCTCAAGTAATTCTTTAGATGCCGTATTGATATCTACACCAACCCTGTTAACAGTTTTTAAAACGGTAAAGTCTAATTTTTCATCTAATTGTTTAGCGGGTAAATCATGTTGATATTGACCTACGCCAATTGATTTTGGATCAATCTTTATTAGTTCCGCAAGAGGATCTAGAACTCTTCTTGCAATAGATACCGCACTTCTTTCTTCAACATGCAAATCAGGAAATTCACTTCTAGCATTTTCACTAGCTGAATAAACTGAGGCACCAGCTTCAGATACTAATGTATATTTAACATCTAAATTATTGTTTCTAACAACGCTTGACACAAAGCTTTCTGATTCTCTACTAGCTGTACCATTACCAATCGCAATTAAATTAACATTGTATTGTTTAATAAGCTTAAGCATAATGGCTTCCG
>CAVEWG010000213.1:0-2511 GCA_963619285.1 Oscillospiraceae bacterium
CTTGGGTGTTTGGCTTAAATGGTAAAAACTTCATTAAGACCATGGTTAATGTAGGCAAAACGCATGATGAAGTAAGAGTTGTATCTGATCAAATTGGTACACCTACTTATACGTTTGATTTGGCAAGACTTCTTGTGGATATGATTGAAACTGATAAGTATGGTTTCTATCATGCAACCAATGAAGGAGGCTATATAAGCTGGTATGATTTTACCAAGGAAATCTATAAACAATATGGCTTAAGCACTAAGGTAATTCCTGTTACTACTGCTGAATATGGTTTAAGTAAAGCCAAAAGGCCTTTCAATTCTAGACTAGATAAATCTAAGCTAGTAGAAATGGGGTTCGAACCCCTTGAGGATTATAAAGACGCAATTAAAAGATATCTTGAAGAAGCAAAATTATAGATCGCAAATGCGGTCTTTTTTTATATAAAGTAGATGATAAAATTATAGCATTAAGGGGTACTTATATATGTTAAAGAAGTTAATACACACATTAGGCTATACGCTTTTATTGATTGGTTTTGTGTTTATTTTGGGGATTATATCCTATCAAGTAATCGGTGTTGGTATTGGATATAGTGATGACATCTATATAACTTTTAATGATTTTACTTATACATTGATCTTAAAAGATATCCCAGAAGCAATAATCACTAAAAACATAATTCATAATAGACATGATACTTATTATTCACTTTCTAAAAATGAGCAAGCAATTTATGATTCCTTATATGTCAAAAGTAAGAATATATTAACTGGCAATGATAATGATTTAACGTTGTACATTGGTTTTGAAGATTTTGATTTAGATTTTTCAAATCAAACTGTTAAAGAAGTCGAAGAAAACATAAACTCAGCTCTTGAACAAATCAATTTTAATAAGATTTTTTATAGCTTAAGACAAGATTATCCTTATTATTTTTGGTATTTATATTCATGTGGTTATAACTACAATTCACCTCGAGTTATCGCGATGGATAATGATTTCTCTAAATCCTATTTCGAACTAAAAATCAATAGTATCTATTCAGATGATTCTGGTAAATATTTAGATAGTGATGAGCTTATAATGGCTAGATCAGCTTATAAAAACGCAAAACAAATCGCAGAAAACGCTGTCGAATACAATATATACTATAAGATTAAGTACTATACAAATTACATTTTAAATAACACTGCCTATTATCACAATCATGACAGCGATAGCAGCAACAAACAAACATGGAGCACTTTTATAAGCGTCTTTGATAACATAGATAGCACTTTATCAATTTGTGGTGGCTACAGCGATGCATTTAAATTATTATGTGATTTAGGTGATGTTGAATGTTATTTAGAAACTGGCTTAATGAATAATGAATATCACGCATGGAATGAAATTTATATCAACGATGTTACTTATATGATTGATACAACCAACATCGATGAAGGAGCCATTGGTCAGGGCTATAAACTATATCTTAATCAAGCAAGTGGAGATGAATATACCTTCTATATTCATGGTGAAGCCGTTACTTATCGAAAGCTCTCACTAGATGAAATGTTAATAGCAAATAGTTAACTTTTTAAATTTTCACAATTCCGACATGTTTTTAGTATCGTTTTTTCACAATTTCGAAAGTTTTAAAACACCATTTTTCCACAATTGCGACACTTATGCCAAGATAAAGACATCATAAATCTCTTTGTATTTGTAGCCTTTCTTTCTGAAGCTATCATCTTTAATAATTATATTTGCATCTAATAATTGTTTTAAAGCCCTTGCTACAGCGTTAGGTGAAAGCCCTGAGAAATCTATAAGTTCTTGTCTTGTAAAAACTACTTGTTTAGTGATTATGGGCATTAATTGATATACAGCGTTGCCTTTAAAACTCTTTATTTTCTCAATGTCATTTTTATAAATCTCTTTTATTTTGTTAATTTTATAAATATAAGATGTGCATTGATCAATAATGCATTGCAAGAAGAATTTTATATATCCAACAGCATCGCCTTTTCTATATTCCATTAAATTTCTTTGGTATGAAGGCTTATATAGTTCGAATATTTCTGACATATAAAGAATAGGTTCTGCATTTTCAAGCGAAGAAAGTTGAATTGGAATAAGGGCTCTACCAAGTCTTCCGTTACCATCTTTATAGGCATGAATTGTTTCAAATTGAGCATGTGATATAGCTATATTTATCAATAAGGGATCTATGAAATTGTTATTCATATATTCATATAGATTTGATAGTAAGCCATACACTTGTTCTGGTGATGGTGGTATAAATGTTGCATTTTCAATGGTACATCCCCTTGGCCCAATCCAATTCTGTGTGGTTCTAATTTGTCCAGGACTCTTCAAAGAACCTCTTACACTATCTAACAACATTTTATGCATCGTGTTAACAAACTCAAAATTAATTTCTTGATGATTTTCTTTTATACAATCATAAGCATAAGATATGACTCTTTTAAGATTTTGTATTTCTTTGTTGTCATCGTTAACTTCCATGTATTTGAT
>CAVEWG010000214.1:0-2504 GCA_963619285.1 Oscillospiraceae bacterium
GGTAACCCAGTTGTCGGCAATCGTTTCAATAATGATTTAAATCCTTCTATTTCTAGTTCTGCAACTAGCTCGCTAGAAAATAGTATTAAGGCGTTAAGTGGCGTTGAGGATTGCAATATTGTACTAACTAGTGCTCAATATAGAGTTAATGTTGATACCGTTGATTCTTTAAGCGACTCAGAGATTCAATCGCTTGTTGTCGAAGTATATAACTTAGTTAATCAACAACTTCCAGTTTCTACTTATTTCACTTCTACTGATTCTGAGAAGATGTATGATCTTTCGATTAATGTATATAACACAACTAGTGATGGTAATATTTATTACATTTTAACTAAGAATTCTAAGATGACTGCTTATTCAATTCAATGTGTTTCTTCTCCTGTGGATGAGGATTTAGCCAAGGAACTAAGGGGTGAAAATACTCCTTCTACAGAGGATACGTCAACAGAGGATACTAGCGAAGAATAATTATTTTAGGCCTCATTTATATGAGGCTTTATTTTTTATGAAGAACGATATTATAAGACTTGAATGTATTGATATAACAGTGGATGGCCAAGGTGTTTGTAAAGACGATGGATTGGTTGTTTTTGTTAAGGAAATGATTCCTGGCGAAGTAGCTGATGTAAAGATTATTGCGGATAAGAAAAATATGGCCTTTGGTATTATTGATAAGCTTATTGTATCAAGTGGGCATCGTATAAAGCCTGATTGTCCTATTTCTTATAAGTGTGGTGGTTGTGATTTTAGATATATTGACTATGCTTATCAATTAGAACTTAAAAAGAAGATACTTGAATCTACTTTTAAAAATGCTAAAGTTGATATAAAAGTAAATGATATTATTCCTTGTGATAATCCTATAGGCTATCGTAATAAGGTACAAGTACCAGTAAGAGATCATAAGTTTGGCTTTTATCGTAAGTTTTCAAATGATATTGTTGAATTTGATAGTTGTTATGTGCAAACTGATTTAGAAAATGAAATATTAAAAGATATAAAGAATTTATTACTTGAATATAAAATAGATTCTTATTTTAGGCATATTTTAATTAAACATGGGCAAGGTTCAAATGAAGTAATGATTGGCTTTATTGTAAGAGATTTAAAGGTGCCTAATATCGATAAAGTTGTTAAGACTATTACAAGTAAATATAGTCAAATAAAGTCCGTTATTTTAAATTTAAATATGCGCAATGACAATGTTATCTTAGGCGATAAAGAAGTTGTGCTATTTGGAAATAACTATATTCTTGATGAATTTGAAGGCCTTAAGTTTAAAATAGCCTTTAAATCATTCTATCAAGTTAATTATCACCAAATGATTAAGCTTTATAACAAGGCAAAAGAATTAGCTAATGTTGATTCAAATACAAGATTATTGGATTTATTTTCAGGTATTGGAACAATTTCTTTATTTATGTCTAAGTATTGTAAAGAAGTAACTGGTGTAGAGATAGTTAAAGAAGCTGTAGATAATGCCAAAGATAATGTAAAATTAAATAATATTACTAACGCTACTTTCTATTTAGACGATGCAAGAGCGGAACTTAGCAAGTATTTAAAAGATAAAGATGTTCTAATAGTAGATCCTCCAAGAAAAGGCTTAAGTAACGATTTGATTGATTCTATTAAGAAAACAAATATCAATAAGATTGTTTATATTTCTTGCAATCCTGCAACACTAGCAAGAGATTTAAAACTATTTGAAGATAAATATACTTTCAGTGACGCTTATCCTGTTGACATGTTTCCTTATTCGACACATGTTGAGACGGTTGTGCTTTTGAGCAAGTAAAAATAATATACATGTTGATTATTCAAAATAGAATTAAGCTAAGACTGATATTATTGAATAAAGGATTCCTACGCATTTCTAGAATTGTTTGAAGAATTAAAAAATACGAAGATATTAATATGTTCATCCTAAATGAATGTGCATGATGCGAGGCTTTTCTAAAAAGTATTAGATATAAGGAGATATAGATGGCAAAAGATTTAATTATAAGAAGTAGTGCAGAAGAATTTATTACTTTTAAGATTCAAGAAAAAGATAAAGGCATTCAAGTTAGATATGAAAATGAAACTTTATGGATGACTCAAAAAGCAATTGCTGAATTGTTTGATGTTCAAAGACCGGCTATCACAAAACATTTATTAAATATATTCGAAGATAAAGAATTAGATAAAAATGCAGTATGTTCCAAAATGGAACATACTGCTACCGATGGAAAGAAATATCAAACAGAATATTATAATCTTGATGCGATTATTTCTGTTGGGTATAGAGTTAATTCTATAAGAGCTACACAATTTAGAAGATGGGCCACGAATGTTTTGAAGAATTTTACCATCCAAGGGTATGTTTTGGATAAAGAGCGAATGAAAAATGGCTCATTTATCGATGAAGACTATTTTGAAAAATTATTAGAAGAGATTAGAGAAATAAGGCTTTCGGAACGAAGATTTTATCAAAAAGTTACTGATATTTATGCTACAAG
>CAVEWG010000215.1:0-2484 GCA_963619285.1 Oscillospiraceae bacterium
GTTTTATGATGTCTTTAGAAAGTCTTTCTAAATGTATGTATTCGTTGTCACATAGCTTGCCAGCTTGCTTTTGAACTAAAGATGTTTCATTTTGAATTAGTAACTTATTTGACATTCTACCTAAAGCTTCTGGCAAAATGCATCTTCTTTCCACACAATCTAACCAACTCATCAAGCCATCCATCTTACTTACGGTATTAGGATACATATCTAATATGATATTTGGAACGCCATATAACATCGAGATAAGATTTCCATGTAAGCTGCTACCCCAAAATATCCTAGACCTATAAATAATAGCCATTATTTCAATAGGTTGAAGCATTCTATCAACTGTTTTAAACAAAGAACTCTGGCTTGTCATTTCTTTGTTTAATTTAGTATCATCATGGCAATAATTGACCACTAAAGATACTGGAATAAAGCCATTTTCTTTAGAAAACTTCGTTGCTTCATTTGCTATTTCTTCGCTTCTATATTCCGTTGCATATTGAACAACCATGTATGGCTGTTTCAAGAAATCGTATTCATTGGTTAATTTGTTATAGATTTCATCAAGTTGATCTGTTGTGATACTATTTTTAAACATCCATAGCATATCGGGAGATACATATATATCTTGCTTAACGCCGGCATCAATTAGCCTTTGCGCAGAATATTTATCTCTTACCGTAATTCTTTTTACAAACTCAGTTACTTCTCTAATTGTTTTTCTTTGGTATTCTTCTGTAAAATCATAGCTAACACCTACACCATCCCAATAAACTGGAATACCTAGTTCATGAGCAATTTTAGTTGGCTTTAGCCATAATTCACCAGCGGTATATTCTCTTTGAACACCATCCACCGTTTTATATCTTACATCATCAAAATGAATGAATTCGCCACCGCCTAAAATAAAGGCATCATAATGCTTAACCTTATTTCTTCGGGCTAATTCATCAATACTATAAACCTTAGTCAAATTGTTATATGGTTTATCGCAACTAGTAGGACTATATATATCGATATCAACATTATCTTTTCCTAATATTTTTTGCATATTATCTGCAAAAATATAAGGAAACATCGTATCACCTAAGCTTGGTAAATCATAGGTCCCAAACTGTGCTATGCATATTCTGTCCATCATTATCCCCTTTAAATCCTAACTATTCTTTTGTTTATATTCGTCACAAATGCTAATAGCGTCACCAAATCTAACCACTTTACCATGTTCAATCCATAAGACTCTATTACACATTTGCTTAACTTTCTCAATATCATGGGTAACCATTAAAACAGTTGTACCACCACTCATCATCTCCATCATTCTCGCAAAGCTCTTTTGTTGAAAATCATAGTCACCAACGCTTAATATTTCATCAACTATTAAAATCTCAGGATTAACAGCCGACGCAACCGAAAACGCAAGTCTAGCCGTCATACCTGACGAATAATTTCTAATCGGTACATCGATAAAATCTTGAAGTTCTGAAAATTTTAAAATCTCATCGTATTTTTGTTCTAAAAATTCTTGTGAATAGCCAAGAATTGCCCCATTTAGGAAAACATTTTCTCTACCTGTCATATCTTGGTCAAAACCACTGCCAAGCTCTAGCATAGGCACAATATTACCTCTAACAGTAGTTGAGCCCTCAGTAGGCTTTAAAATACCAGAAATAATCTTAAGCATAGTGCTCTTGCCGGCACCATTATGACCAATAAGTCCAACTACCTCTCCTCTATTCACATCAAAGCTTACATGATTTAAAGCTTCAAACTCTTGATATTGAATCTTTCCCTTTAGCGATTGAACCGCAAATTCTTTGATACTATTAATTTTATCATTGGCCATTTTAAAGCGCATCGATACATCATTTACTTCTATTATCTTTTCCATGTAACCCTCCCCTTACAAATACAACACAAACTTATCTTGATGCCTCTTGAAAGTAAACATGCCTATTAAAAGCACAATTACTGAAGAAACTATACACCATAAATAAGCAGTAGGTTGAGGAGAAACTCCGTCAATTATGCAAATGCGCGCAAATGTAATATATTGATACATTGGATTCATATGATAGAAAACTAGCAGATTACTTGGAATAATATTTGGTGTATAGAAAATAGGCGTCAGGTACATCCAAAGTAAACTTATTACATTCCACAAGAATTGTGTATCTTGGAAGAATGTCATTGATGTTGAAAGCAACAATATCATTCCCAAAATAAAGCCCAATAAACAAATAACATCAAATATCAATAGCAACATTGACCACTTAATAGACGTGCCAGTTACCAGCATCACAATCATCAAAGGAATTAACGAAATTGAAAAGTTAATCAATGAAGAAAATAGCTTAGAAAGCGGATAAATATACTTTGGCATATAAACCTTTTTGATTAAAGCCGCATTACCTGTAATCGAAGTCATGCCAGAGCCAACAGCTTCATTAAAAAAGTTAAAGAAAACAATACCAGACAATAAATAAACAGGAT
>CAVEWG010000216.1:0-2454 GCA_963619285.1 Oscillospiraceae bacterium
TATATTTATTAGGTTTTAAGCTTTAACTTTACATTATTTTTAACTTTACATTATTGCCTTAATGTAAAGCTTTACATTAAGGTAAAACTTATTTAGTTGATGAAACATTTAAAGATCATTTTACTTTTAGACATACTGGTCTATCGCCTTTTGATGAGGAAGGAAATAACCTATTAGAAAAGCAGCTTAATCATTTCCATCGTTCTTTACTCTTTTATGGCTATAAAAACGAAAGCGCGCCAAAGGATTGGTATGAAGCTTTCTATATGCTACAAAACTTTTTAGAGAAAAAAGGCAAGAAAAGACTATTAGTATTTTTAGATGAATTGCCTTGGCTTGATACACCCCGTTCTAATTTTATAAGTGCCTTTGAGGGCTTCTGGAATAACTATGGATGCCACAAAAGTAATTTAATAGTTGTAGTATGCGGAAGTGCTACATCTTGGATACAAAATAAACTAATAAATAATCATGGTGGTCTTTATAATAGAATCACTTATGAATTGAAGCTTTCTCCTTTTACTCTTAAAGAATGCGAACAATATTATCAAAGTGTAGGTGTTCCTTTTACAAGATACGATATCGTACAAAGTTATATGGCCTTTGGTGGAATCCCTTATTATATGTTCTATATTGAAGGAAACTTAAGCCTTGCACAAAATATTGATAAGTTGTTTTTTGAAAAAGACGCAAGACTAAAATACGAATACGATAGATTGTTCTCTTCAATGTTTTCAAATCCTGAAACAGTCAAAACAATTGTAGAATACCTATCAACTAGAAATATGGGTTACACTAGGAAAGAAATAACTAATAAGCTACATATTAGTAATGGTGGCAGTTTAAGCACTAGTCTTAACGCCTTAATTGCGAGCGATTTTGTTATTAAGTATGTTCCATTTGGCTTAAACAAAAGAGAAACATATTATAAATTAATTGACCCATTCTGCTTATTTTATTTACAATTCCTTTTAAAACAAAAGAAAACAAGTGAAAACTTTTTTGAACAAAATATTACTTCTCAATCTGTCAACATATGGCGTGGACTAGCCTATGAAAATGTTTGTTTTAATCATATTAAACAAATTAAAAAAGCGATGGGTGTAGTTGGTGTTATATCTTCTAATTCAGCTTGGGCTAGTGAAGAAAAAGAAAACAACGTTCAAATAGATTTGTTAATACAAAGAAATGATAATGTTGTAGATATGTGTGAAATCAAATTCTATAGTGGCAAGTTTATAGTTGATAAAGATTATTACCAAACAATTCTTGAAAGACAAACCCTATTGGCTAGTAAGCTTTCAAGGAAAGAAGTTGTACACAATGTTTTGATTACTACCTTTGATGTCGTTAAAAATCAATATAGCAATGTCTTCAATCATGTTATTACTCTTGATGATTTGTTCGAGTAATAAAAGAAGCTAGATAACTTAATATCTAGCTCATTTTTACTTTGTGCTTGTGTTGTTTACTTTATATACACAAGCTTTCTTTGTTTCAGACCAAGTCCAATCTTCGCCAATTACTTCTTCACATGTATTTCCTTTAGTAGGAATCTTTTCATCCTTTAGGGCAATAATATCATTAGAGTAATCGACTCTTTCTCCTTTTAAAGAATCATTATCTTCTAGTCCAAAGTAAATATAGTGTTTTTCCTCATCTACATAGTAGCCATCAGGTGCTTTTATTTCTTTGATGTAGTATTGCTCATCATGTTTTAAATCTAAACCCTCACTACCGTCAAATATTATTAGTCCACCCTCATCAGAAGTTCCTTTAGTAATTAAAGTATCATCTTCTTTATATAAGCCATATATAGCCTTACTTAAAGCATGTCCATAGTTATCAATCTTTCTAATAGTAACATCATAATGCATCTTATTAGTAAGAGCTATACTTACAGTATTATTTGCATTTAGAACTAATTGTTGTCCTTTTAAATCAGGATTTAAATCTTGCTGTGTAATATAGAAGTAATGCTTAGTAGTATCTAGTTCATAACCACTAGGTGCCTTAGTTTCTAATAGATAGTATTGAGTATTTAACTTCATATCAGCAACAACGCTATCATCTTTTACATAAGTACTAACAATAATAGCCTTGCCTTCATCATTAGTCTTAATGATAGAACTTGTTTCTACTTTATTACCATCAGCATCATATATTTCATATTCTGCATTGCCTAACAAAGTTTCATCATCTACATCACTCTTATTGATTTCTAGATAGAATAAACGCTTATCACTTAGTTTTATTTCACCATTTGTGCTGTTTAATTTAATAACACTATCATCAGCTAAAGCGCATACACCATCTTCACCAAAACAGAACTTATATGTGTTTTCATCAAGTACATAATTATCAGGTGCAGTCTTTTCTTTTAATGAATAAACTACTCCAGCTTTAAAGTTAATTGATCCCTCACCATTAGTAGATAACAATGCCCCATTACTA
>CAVEWG010000217.1:0-2446 GCA_963619285.1 Oscillospiraceae bacterium
GCTAATTAACAAAGCCTTGTCGTAATCAGCTATTAACACTTTTCGACAAGGCTCGGTCATAATTAGGAGGTAAAAGAAAATGACGATTATTGTAAGAAATTACACAAATAGAAAGGAGGTGAAAGTTAAAGATATGAAACTTAATATCTCACAGATTGCACGTGATCAAGGTGTTAGCTGGCCTACTGCTAAAAAGATAGCCTTAGGTCAAACGCAAAGAAAACCAAGACAGTTTAAGGGTGTGTCTAAGTTAGAACCATATAAGGAAACCATTGACTATAAATTAGAGACATATCAATGTAGCGCTGTTTCTTTGTATAACCTAATCAAGGATAAGGGTTATACAGGTTCACAATCTCTTGTAACAAAGTATGTCAAAGAGACTAAAGAAGACCTTTTAAGGAAAGCTACAATACGTGTTGAAACCACTCCTGGCTTACAAGGACAAGTTGATTGGAAAGAATCGTTAACACTTGTCTCAAAAAGCGGTGAGAACTACACCATCAACATCTTCTTGTTTATCTTATCTTATTCTAAATACAAATACATAGAGTTAACCATTAATAGAACTCAGAAAACATTGTTTAGATGTATGACTAATTGTTTTAAAGAGTTAGGCGGTGTTCCTGAAGAAATATGGTTCGATAATATGAAGACAGTTGTTGATGAACATGATATCAATACTAATAAAGTGAAATTTAACGCCAAGTTTTCTGAGTTCGCTAAGAATATGATGTTTACGCCAATTGCCTGCAAACCCTATAGACCCTGTACGAAGGGCCTTGTGGAAAATGTTGCCAAGATAATGAATAGACTAAAAGCTTATAACGAAGAGTTTGAAGATTATGACGAGCTTAATAAGATAGTTAAAGATTTAAATTATAAGTTAAACAATAACGAGAAATCTCAAGCTACTGGCCAATATCCAAGTGTTCTGTTTGAAGAAAAAGAAAAAGAGTATTTAACTAAAGTTAATCTAGGTCAGTTTGAATTTGAGGATCTGCCAATCCGCAAAGTATCAACAGAGTCAATGATTAACGTAAAAAATAATAAATACTCTGTACCGGTTGAATATCTAGGTGAATTTGTGCAAATAGAAATCAAAGATAATCAACTACATATTTATTATAACGATGAATTGATACGCCAACATAAATTAGAAAATGAAACACATAAATTTATCTATAATGAATCGGACTTAAAAGAAATTATTAAATCAAATTATCCTAGTTATTCTGATAATCAAATAGAAGCTATGGCCAATCAAAGACTTAAGGGCTTTGATATCCTTTTAAACAGAAAGAAGCGCGCTTATGAATAAAGATAATTGGTATCTAGCCAGTAAAGACAAATGGCTTTATGGCAAACAAGCTTTTGATTATGTAAGTGACAAACTCAATAATTCAAAAGAATTCATGGAAGATATATCTAAATCAATTGAAGAAGTAAATAGACTAATTATTACCAATGAAGATAGCACAAGTATCTATGATGAGTATTTAAATTTAGAAGAAAAGATATCACTTATAGAAATAAGCTTACAAATGATTTTAGAAACAATAAGGAGACATAACAATAATGATTGAAGAATACAATGAACTAAACGCTAATCTAGAAACCCTTGGTCTAGATAAGATAAAAGAAGAATTAAGCAAGAACCTTGATAAGAATATATTCGATAATTCCCAACTTATACCTTTTCTAAATTATATGTTTAAACAAGAAATAGAATTTAGAGATAAACGTGCTAAGGAAATTAACATAAGCATATCTAACTTCCCTTATAAGAAACGCATCGAGGACTTTGACTTCGATTTTCAACCAGGACTTAGTAAATCAAAGATTATGGATTTAATGACCTTACGTTTTATAGAAAACAAAGAGAATGTAATCTTTCAAGGACTTCCAGGAACAGGTAAGACAATGTTGTCTACTTGTATCGGTATAGAAGCTGCAAGTAATAGAATATCTACATACTTTATTCCTTGCGCTAAGTTATTAGCTGAATTAAATAAAGCCTATTACGAAAATAGATTAGATAGGCGTTTGAAGCAATTTAATAAGTACAAACTATTAATAATCGATGAATTAGGCTTTTTACCAATCAGCAAAGAAGATGCCAATCTATTATTCCAATTAATAGCTATGCGTTATGAAAATAAGTCAACAATCATTACTACAAATATTGAATTTTCTAAATGGGGAGAAACACTGCATGATCCTTTAATAGCTACAGCTATACTAGATCGCTTATTACATCACTGTTCGGTGTTTAATATTGACGGGCCATCATATAGGACAAAGGACATAAATAATGGCTAATAAAAGTTCTTTATTAGAAACTAGTGATATAGAAGTAATAAGAAAAGAACTTATTAAATGTCATCAAAAAAATATTGTTGATTCAATACAACAAGTTAATATGTATATCTATGATTTAACAAAG
>CAVEWG010000218.1:0-2423 GCA_963619285.1 Oscillospiraceae bacterium
CATATGTTTCTTTGCGATTTGCTTCATCATCAAGCTTAGCGATAATAATATCAGGGTTTATCTTAAAATATAGGCCATTATGTTTCTTTACATAAGTTTTTAGATTGGAAATTATTTCTTTTAATAAATCTAAATTGTCATAGTCGCATATAAAGCCTCTTGGACAATAATATGTTGAATAAATGCCTATCTTTTTTTCTAATAATAGAGCTGTTCCAACTAATTCATTTTCTTTATATAGTCCCAATTTATGAGGGATATAGCCTCTAGTTTTTGATACATCTGCCCAAGCACTTGTCTGCATAAAGTGGGGTTTATTACTATTTAAGACAAAGCTGTCTAATGTTTTATCATCAATTTCTTTTATTTCCATACCGGTTAATTATAACATCAATAGATATGTTAGAATTAAGTTAAGATGTTTGACGTAATTGTAATAGGCGGTGGAGTCACAGGTTGTGCCACTTTGAGAGAACTTAGTAAATACGACCTAAATATTGCGTTACTAGAAAAAGAAGAAGATGTATGTTCAGGAACTAGTAAGGCTAATAGCGCAATTGTTCACGCTGGCCACGATGCTAAAACAGGCACTTTAAAGGCTAAACTTAATGTAAGGGGAAATGAATTAATTAGAAAGCTTAGCCAAGAATTAAATTTTGCCTACAAAAATAATGGATCGTTGGTTTTGTGCTTTGAAGAAGAGGGCTATCCAAAATTAAAAGAGCTATATGAAAGAGGAATCGCTAATGGTGTTGAAGGATTAGAGATTCTAAATCATGATGAGACTTTGGCGTTAGAACCTAATTTAAGCGAAGAAGTAAAATATTCTTTATTATGTAAGACAGGTGGTATAGTTTGTCCATTTGAAATGAATATCGCTCTTGGCGAAAATGCCATTGAAAATGGTGCACAAATCTTTTTAAATACTAAAGTTGAATCAATTAAAAAAGAAAATGATTATTATTCGATTAATAATTCTATAAAGACTAAATGTATCGTTAATGCAGCTGGACTGTATGGCGATGTGATTCATAATATGGTATGTGCTGATAAAGTAGAATTAACTCCTAGAAAAGGTGATTATTGTTTATGTGACAATGATGTAGGAAATCTTGTTAGTCATACAATATTCCAACTTCCTTCAAGTCTTGGTAAAGGGGTACTTGTAACACCTACAGTTCATGGCAATTTATTAATTGGGCCTAGTGCTACAGATATCGAAGATAAAGAAGCTACTTCTACTACAGCAAGTGATTTAGACTATATCTTAAATGCCGCAAGTAGATCTCTTAAAAAGCTTCCAAGAAACAAGATAATTACTTCTTTCTCAGGATTACGTGCAAGAGGTAATACGGGTGATTTTATCATTAAAGAAAGTACAGATAATTTCTTTGATGCGATTGGCATTGAATCACCTGGCTTAACTAGTGCACCTGCGATTGGTGAAATGGTTTGCGAGATGGTTGTAAATAAACTAAAGGCTAATAAGAAAGAAAACTTTATTTCAACCAGAAAGGGTTTAGTTCATTTAAAACAATTGCCAATAGAGCAAAGAGCTAAGTTAATTAAAGAAAATCCATTATATGGCAATATTGTATGCCGTTGTAATGATGTATCAGAAGGCGAAATAATTGATGCGTTAAATAGTCCCATCAAGGCAACTTCTTTAGACGCAATCAAAAGAAGAACAGGTGCGGGCATGGGAAGGTGTCAAGCAGGTTTCTGTGGCCCTAAGACTATCGAAATATTGGCTAGAGAATTAAATATTAAACCTGAAGATGTTTGTAAAAATAATAGTAAGTCAAAGATGTTAGTGGGAAGGATCGGTGAAAATTCATGAATTATGAAGCAGTAATTATCGGTGGTGGTCCTGCTGGACTTGCTGCTGCCTTAAGCATTAAAAAACAAGGTATCGATTCTATTCTTATCCTAGAAAGAGATAATAAGCTTGGAGGTATTTTAAATCAATGTATTCATAATGGCTTTGGTTTACATACTTTCAAAGAAGAACTTACAGGTCCTGAATATGCTTATCGTTTTATTGAACAAGTAATCAATGAAAAAATTGAATATAAATTAAATTCAATGGTAATTGATATCAATAGTGATAAACAAATTACTTATGTATCTAAAGATGAAGGCTTATGTGTTATAAACGCCAAAGCAATTGTCTTAGCTATGGGTTGTAGAGAAAGAAGTAGAGGTGCCCTAAATATTCCAGGCTTTAGACCAGCCGGTGTATATAGTGCAGGTAGTGCTCAAAAGCTAATGAATATTGATGGCTTTATGGTAGGCAAGGAAGTAGTGATACTTGGTTCTGGTGACATAGGTCTTATTATGGCTAGAAGAATGAGCCTAGAAGGTGCTAAGGTTAAATGTGTTGCGGAAGTGATGCCATATTCTGGTGGTTTAAAGCGTAACAT
>CAVEWG010000219.1:0-2420 GCA_963619285.1 Oscillospiraceae bacterium
CCGTTACTGCGGCCATCCAACCTGTAGAAATCAAAGAATAGTAGTTAGTTGTATAAGCAACCGCATCTGTAGATAAAACCATCGAAATAATGATATTATCCATCGAAGAAAACACTAAGCTATAGATTGTTGCATATATATACTTTCTACATTGCGACAAGGCGCCACTTTCAAGAACCTCTTTAAAGCTTGCTCTTTTAATTCCCTTAACATCATATTTTTTATCGATAACCAAAGACATAAAAAGATATGAAGTAGAAGGCAAAAATAATTGCGCAAATATATACAGGTATAGATCATTGCATATTACTACCGATATAACCTTTAATACAAAAACAACAAAATCAACCACAATCGATATAATATTGCTTATATATTTGTATTGCCCAGCATCAAAAATAGAAACCTTATTTAAAAAATGATATTTAAAAAGTATATGCACTATGTTTGCTATATACACTTCATAAATAAGAAGTTTATCTTGATAAGAAATATTGAATATATCATATAAAAAAGGCAATGCGATTAGAGAAATACTAAGCACTATCACTGATATACAAAAATAAATAGTTTTAAAAACAGATAATTGTTTTCTTATGCCTTCTATATTGTTTTCAGCAACAGGTTTATACAAATTATAGATAAGTATTGTTCCAAAGCCCATCTCAAGAAGCATTAAAGAGTTGAAAAAAGAACTAAATAAATCAACAACTCCGTATACCGACAACGAAAACTCATTCAAAAACAAACGTTTTGACACTAATGAGTAAACAAAACTTAATATTTGCATAACAATTATTACTAATATGTTTTTGATAGTGTTTTTAGTTCTACTATTAGACATTAAATTTGCCTTTCTTTAATAAAGAGATGATTCTTTTTTTATCTTCAGCTTTTAAATCTTCTTTATAGTTACAGTAAAATTCATACAATTGGTGATCTTTCTTACTATCTTTTAGATAATTACAATAATTTACAACATCAACCCATTTATAATTCAAAATACGTTTAACATAAAAACTCAAAGAATTTTCCTTGGCACCAACAGTATTTTGGCCATGTTGCCTATATAAATTTAACTTCTTATCGACATAAATAATTTGCCCAAAATAAGAAGCTATGTAACTTATGTAGCTATCATGCATTGTTATATTATCAGTATTAGCAAACTTAATTAAGTCTTTTAATTTTCGATTTATCATCATGGAACAGCCCGGGATTACAGCTTTTTTATTTAATTCAAAAAAAGATGTTTTGTGCCTATCTATTTTTTGATAATCATAAAAACTATCACATATAATATTTAGGTTTTCATCAACAACTTTCAAGTCACAAAAAACCAATGTTGGTATGCTATTATGCTTCTTTATGGCATCATACATTACCTGTAGCTTATTTTTGTCCCATATGTCATCTTGATCGCAAAACATAATATAGTCACTATTTGATTTTTCTAATAAATTTAAAAAACTCTTTTTTGGCCCAACATTATCTTCAAAAAATAAACTAATTTTATCTTCATATTTATTTTTATATAACTCTAAAATACTTTTTGTATTATCACTAGATCCATCATCTCTGATAAGAATTTTATAATCGCTATATGTTTGATTTAAAAGCGAATCCAATTGTTCTTTTAGAAATTTTTCCCCATTATATGTAGATAATAATATATCAATCATTATTATTCTCCAACGGATATTTATCCATAACTTCTTTTAGTACCAATAAAGATTTAGAAATGTTCTTCAAACGCATTTCATATACTTTTTTAGAGTTTTTATAAACACTGCTGGTAGATGAACCGCCTTTGTGAATGATTTTAATATCAGGATAATATGCAGTTAAATACTTCATAGATTTCGCATAGTAATACAAAATAGCCTCTTCCATGTATAAAAAAGTTCCAGGATAAAACGCAAAATCTTCATTAGCGATATATTTTGGTGAATAAACAACAAACGAACCTTGAAGTTGTATATTAAATTGTTCATCATTTTCTTTTTTATCGCCGTGTTTACACGCTTTATTTGAATAGTTTAAAAATAACTTATAAAAACCAATTTTGCATAAATAGTACGCTACTTTATTTTCGATTGATTTTTTAATTAATTCCTCTTTTTTATAATCTACTATAGACATTGGGTTTTGATGAGTTTTTAAGTCTATACCCAATATATCCGGACCAGCAATCGCAAAATTATCTCTTTTATATTTTTCTTCAAACAATTCAATGATACTTTTTGATTTAATAATTGTGTCATTATTTATAACAGCTATAAAATCCGATTTAAGAACATCTTTTGCATATTTATAACCTAGGTTATTTGCCGCTGCAAAGCCGATATTTTTATTGTTGTCAACAAAATGAATATTATTATCTTTATATTTGTTCTTAAGTTTGTTAAAGCCATCAACAT
>CAVEWG010000220.1:0-2399 GCA_963619285.1 Oscillospiraceae bacterium
TAACAAAACAATCAATTGGTATTTCACATATAATCATTCAAGTTCTGATGAGAATGCAACTGTAGAAGGAACTACTTTGAAAGATAGAGTTGTAGATGGTTTATCTGGCACTCACAAATATGAAAGTACTGATAAAACTATTACGATTACAGCTGTTGATACAAATGGCAATAATGCTGAAAAATTCAAATGGACGATTACTAATGGTTCTACTGGTTTAACATTTGATTCGGATGATAAAGGATGGACATATCAGATGCCAAAATCTATCACTGATAGTAGTGGTACTAGCCAAACTTTATACTCAAAGTATCAATATAATTTTTCATATCATACAACTAGAGAACAAACTGAATATGTTGGCGATGATGACTATTATTGGTACGAAAATACAATTGATGCAACAAAGAAAACTGCAGCAGATAATGAATTAAAATCTCATGACTGGTCTTGGGTAAGGGTTAAGAATGGCAGCAATTGTACTAATAAAGGTGGATGCACGTTTAGTGATCTACAAAAATCATTTACTAGAGGAGATGATGGAATTTCTATTAATTGGCAAGTAGATATCGCTTTACCAGCTACAACACTTTCAAATTCAAAGTATTATGGTTATACATTTGAAGATAATATGTCCATTGATTATCAAATGAAGGAAGAACAATTATTCAAAGATGATCTAAAAATGGAGTTATCTATAGGTAACAAGGATAATTATAGCGAAGTTAAACAAGCGGTTAAGAATAAAAATTCTAGTGACTATACCACTGGTACAAATACAACTGATTATGTTTATGTAGTGGAAACAAACAACAATAAGAATTATCGTACGTTTACTTTATATAAAAAATGTAGTGATGAAACACATTCTGGCACAACAATTACCGTAAATAATCAAACGTATTGTAACGATTTAAAACTAGATAGTACTGGCTATTTAAAAATAACTTATTCAACTACTAAAGAGACAGTAATTGATGTGACTAAGAAATATGGGACTAAGAGTGGGTCTTATCTTATTAATTATTTAACTTACTATGGCTATAAGAAGTCTGGTAATACAAAAGCTAAAATTGATGAGTATGGTAAGCAGGTTCCTTTGACAATGCTTAGAAAGAATACTTTACAAGAACCTAATCAATCAAACAATTACACTGCTGAATATAGCATTACCGCCAATGAGGAAAATTTGGATATAAACATTAATAATGATAAATCTGTAATTGTATTAACTGATACAATGAGTTCTACGTTGGATTTAGTAGAGAATGCTGGTACTAACTATGATTTAAAAGTTACAGCATATGAACCTAGTTCTACTGCAGGAACGGTGCTTACTGAAGGATATAGTTATACTTATGAATATCTTTCTAATGGTAAGCGTGAACTAAAAATTACAATTAATAAACCGGAAAATAAAACTGTTTGGAGAACTAAGTATGTTGTTACTTATTATGCTGTATTAAATACTGATGCGGTAGGCACTAAGTATTCTAACAGCGTAACTACGGATTACTATGGGCAAACATTTGGTGATGGTGGAGATGTTAAACAGATAGGTGGCAATAGTGGTGGTGCTAAACGTTTTAGTAGAACAGTTAAAAAAGTAGATTCTGTTACCGGAAAGACATTAAGTGGTGTTAAGTTTACGTTGTCTAAATTGAATAATGGTACATTTAAAGAAATTACTACTAAAACTACTGATTCTAGAGGATTAGCTGTATTTGTGACTTCTGTTGGTGAGTTAGAGTATAAAACAAATACGCTATATAAAATAGAGGAAACTGATGCATCTAGCGGCTATAACAAAAGCAACACTGTGTATTATTTTTGTTTGAAAGATGAAAGCGCTAATTCATGTAAATTTGATGGTTATAGTAATATTGATACCGATAATCAAAAAACTTATACAGTAAAAAATCAAGCTAAAGTTAAATTAACTATTACTAAGAAAGATAAAGATGATGAAGATACGTTATTAAGTGATGTTACTTATGGAATATATACTGATGAAAAATGTACTAATTTACTGGTAAGTAAAACAACCGATAGTAAAGGCAAAATTATTATCGCGAATTATGGTACTGATTCAGTTAACGTTAATGCTGATACACAATATTATTTAAAAGAAATAAGTAATAGCAATAATAACTACGACTTAGATAACACGGTTTATCCGTTTTATATTCATAAAAATGGAAGCGAAAAAGTTGGTGAAAAAGTAACTATTAATGATAGTGATGGCAATTGTTCTATAGAAAAGACTAATAAGTATCACTATGATGTTAAATTAATAAAGGTTGATGTTGATGATAATACTGCACTTGAAGGAAGCGTTTATTTCTTAAATGGTGGAGACTTTACCAACAAAGAAGTAACTATCTCTAGTGATGGAACTT
>CAVEWG010000221.1:0-2387 GCA_963619285.1 Oscillospiraceae bacterium
ATCCATAATCCATTGTTTCATATTTTTTCTAACAACAGGATAACCACCTCTTTCTGACTTGCCATCAATTACTTCATCATTAGCTAAAACAGTTCCAAGTTCTTCACACCAGTTAACAGGCATTTCAACACATTTTGCGTAGCCTTTTTTAAATAATTGAATAAAAATCCATTGTGTCCATTTATAGAATTCTGGATCTGATGTAGATATTTCCTTAGACCAATCATATGAAAAACCTAAACCTTTTAATTGTTCCTTAAAGTGTTCAATGTTTTTATTAGTAAAACCAGCTGGATGATTACCAGTAGAAATCGCATATTGTTCAGCAGGTAATCCAAAAGAATCAAAACCCATTGGATGTAGGACATTAAAGCCTTTCATTCTCTTGTATCTTGCCACAATATCGGTTGCAGTATATCCTTCTGGATGTCCTGCATGTAAACCCACACCACTAGGATATGGGAACATATCCATTACATAGTACTTAGGCTTGCTGAAGTCATAGACATCAGTTTTAAATGTTTGGTTGTCTTCCCAATACTTTTGCCACTTCTTTTCAATTGTTTTAAAATCAAATACTGACATAATTCCTCCTAAAATAAATAAAAGGTAGTACAAGGGTGCAAAGCACGGTACCACCTTATTTTTAACTTAATTCTCTTATCGCGAGAAACGATTAATCTTCATGTTAAACAAGTTCAATATATTCTTAATTGTTTTACACCTAATAACAACTCTCTATATAAGAAATCCATTTACTACTTTTAACGATTACTTATTAATAATATGCTTTTTAAAGCTTAAAATCAATCTTATAATAGATTAGAGGTGAGAAAATGAAATGGTACAATAATGCAACTTTTTATCATATATATCCTATAGGACTATTAGGAGTGCAAAAGGAAAATGACTATAAAGATATAAAACATACATTAAATGATTTATATCCTTGGATTGATCATATGAAAGAAATGGGCTTTAATGCCCTATATATTGGTCCTTTATTTAAATCAGGAAGCCATGGCTATGACACAACTGATTATAGACAAGTAGACAATAGACTTGGAGATAACAACGATTTAAAAAAATTAGTTAGTTATTGTCACAGCAACAATATAAAAGTCATATTAGATGCCGTATTTAATCATACAGGAAGAGACTTTTTTGCGTTTAAAGACGTTCTAACAAATAGAGAAAATTCAGCTTATCGTTATTGGTATAACATTGATTTTAATGGCAATAATTCTTATAATGACGGTTTTTCTTATGAAAATTGGGGAGGATACGATTTACTTGTTAAATTAAATGTTAAAAACCCTGAAGTATACAATTATATCTTTAATGATGTTGTTAAATACTGGGTAGATGAATTCGATATAGATGGACTAAGACTAGATACAGCTAATGTCTTAGATTTTGAATTTCTTCATAAACTAAGAGAATATACAAACAATCTAAAAGAAGACTTCTATTTAATGGGAGAAGTGATGTTTGGTGAATACAGCGGCTACGTTAATGAAAGCATGCTACATGCAGTAACAAACTTCAATCTAGAAAAGGCTATTTATTCAGGCTTAAATGATCATAACTTCTTTGAAATAGCTCATACAGAAAATAGATTAATTAATCTACCCCATCTATATAATTTTGTTGACAATCATGATATTGAAAGAATAATCACAAAACTAAAAAATAAAGCACACTTCTTACAAGCGCATATCATGTTATATACTCTTCCAGGTACTCCTTCTATTTATTATGGCAGTGAGTTTGGTATTGAAGGACATAAAGATAGATTTGGACCAGATGATGAAATTAGACCAAGTCTTAATATAAATGATTACAAAGATTGCCTAATAAATAATCCCTATAGTCAAATAGTTGCTAAATTAGCACATTTTAGAAAAGATAATACAATTCTTGCATATGGTGAATATAGACAAATAGAATTAAAAAATGAATACTACTCATATTCAAGAAAATTAGACAATGAAGAAATATTTGTATGCCTAATTAATAATGAAACCTATCATGAGTTCTATTTTGAAACAAACAATACTTATCATGGACTATTCACAAACAAAGAATATGTACCTGAAAATAATATAATCAAAGTTAGTCTCGATAAAGGCGGTGAAGTTCTTTATAAGAAAGGTGTTAACTTAAATATTGAAGTTAAAGAAATTAAACAAGAACCTAAACAAGAACTTAAAAAAGACTATACTTTAGTAAATAAACAATATGAAGATATGTCTATTGAAGAACTACAAGATGCTATACTTTCTAAGATGGCAAGTAATGGACCAGTTAATAATCAAATGATTAAATCAGTTAGAGATAACATATGGCATGATTCATTACTTAATTGGGTTAAATCATTTAGATAA
>CAVEWG010000222.1:0-2387 GCA_963619285.1 Oscillospiraceae bacterium
GTATTAACATCACCATCAATGGTAAGACTGATTATAGTGATACAACTAATGTAGAAAGTGATATAGAAGTTTTAAAGTCTTATTATGAAGAACTAGAAAAAGCACACGCTGAAGGAAATGATGTATCGGTTACGCTTTCTAATTCTGTTTTATCTGTTTCTATTAACGCAATTAAACATATGGATGGTACAACTACTATGTTAAAGGCTGGTGAATATACTTATTATCCTAGTGATAATGAATTAGGCTATTACATTTCTTATACATGTAATCAAAAACATTCAGCTCATGAATATAAAATAGGGGAATAGTATGCCTTATATTACTTATGTCGTTATTATAATTTGTGTTGTTAACTATATTAGAGAATATCAACTACAACAATTAGAGCCTTACGATGTAGCACTTCAAAAGTGTGGTGCTTTAATAAAGCCTTTATCAAACAATAAGGAACTATATAGACTATTAACAGCTGGCTTTGTTCATATGTCTATTCCTCATTTATTGATGAATATGTATTGCATGTATTATCTTGGCATAGCCATGGAAAACTACTTGGGACATTTCTTATTTGTAATATTACTATTAGGATCAATTATTGCGGGCAATATATGTACATTGTATCTAGGTGATGAATGTTCTATAAGTGGTGGACTATCAGGTGGTCTATATGGCTTAATGTGTTTTGAGCTTAAGATAATGGTGATGTTGGGTGGTATAGGAATTATATTATCTAATAGTTCATTACTGTTAACTATTATATTAAACATATCGCTTAACTTTATGTCAGGAGTAGGGTATAAAGCACATCTAGGTGGAGCTATATTTGGATTATTGTTCGCAATTATAATTGCGATTATTTAAGCAAAAACTTAAAATACAATCAAATATTGTGTGTAAAATTACGTGTAAAAATTTACGCGTAATTTTTATTTTATTAATGTTACAATATTTTAAAGGAGTAAGACCATGAATGAATCAAGAACTTTAGAATTTAAACAAGAAATAAGTCATACATTTTTAAAAACAGTTTCTGCTTTTTCTAATTACAATGGTGGAACAATTATGTTTGGCATAAAAGATGATGATTCTGTTGTTGGAATAGAAGAACCAACGTTAAAGTGTTTAGATATTGAAAATCTTATTAATGCCAATATTGATCCATTACCTGATTATTCTTTACAAGTTGACTATAAGACCAATGTTATTTCTTTGATTGTCTTAGAAGGCATTCATAAGCCTTATTTCTACAAGAATAAAGCATACACTAGAAATGATACTTCTACGGTTGAAATAGATAGGCTAGAACTAACAAGACTTGTGTTAGAAGGCCAAAACTTAAACTTTGAAGATTTAAAGTCTAAGAAAAGTGATTTATCTTTTTCGGTACTTGAATCTAAGCTAATAGATAATTTACATATTGATTCTTTAAATAAAGACATCTTAAAGACACTAGAACTTTATTCTGATAATAATGGCTATAATAATGCCGCTCTTTTATTAAGCGATAATAATAATTTTCCTGGAATTGATATGGTAAGATTTGGTCTTGATTTAAATATATTAGAAGATAGAAGAACACTAGATAATATGTCTATTCTAAAACAATTAGATGAAGCTATAAGTATGTTTGAACAATACTATACATATGAAAAAATAGATGATGTATTAAGAAAGAAAGTAGAACTAATTCCTGAGAAAGCTTTTAGAGAAGCTATCGCAAATGCCTTAGTACACAGATCTTATGACATAAATAATCATATTACTGTATCTATGCATTGTGATTGTATTGAAGTAGTATCAAGTGGCGGATTGCCTAAAGGCATTAGTAAAGAAGAATATATAAGAGGTGGCATCTCAATTCTAAGAAATCCAATTATTGGCATGGTATTCTATAGACTAAATATAATTGAAAAATTTGGAACAGGTATTAGAAGAATAATTGAATGCTACAAAGACAGTACTTCTAAACCTAAATTTGAAATTGATGAAAATTCTATAAGAATTACATTACCTGTATTTAATGATCCAACTATCTTAAATAAAGATGAAAAGATGATCGTTGATTCATTGAATCATAGATCTTTATCAATAAGCGAATTATCTAATACTACTAAGTTTTCTAAGTCTAAGGTACTTTATGTAATTAAAGACTTGATTAATAAAGGATGTGTACAAATAATAGGTAATGGAAGGGGTACTAAGTATACATTGTTGTAGAAGATGCAAATGCAATAAGTACTAAAGGCATAATAAAAGGAGCTTGTTAAATTTGAGCTCCTATTAAAATGATTATTTTTTCAACTATTTTACTTTAATTTGATTGAAGCCTTAACTTTACCGTTTGCTGCATCATAAGTGAATGTTACTGTAGCACCTTTTGTTGG
>CAVEWG010000223.1:0-2375 GCA_963619285.1 Oscillospiraceae bacterium
TGACAATATGGTTCTCTTTGGTAATGAAGACCTCTAAGTGTTCCCTTAATTGCACTATATGACATATTGTCTTGGACAAATGTACAATCAATGCCTAATTCTTTAAATTTTTGTTCATTATATGTTTCCATGAACCAGCCGCGATTATCACCAAATACATCTGGTTCAATGATGACAACGCCATCAATCTTAGTTTTTATTAATTTCATCTAAATACTTACCTTCTAATACATCCATTAAATATTGACCATATTGGTTCTTCTTAAATACTTCATATACCTTAAGCACTTCTTCTTTAGAAATCCAACCATTTAAATAAGCAATTTCTTCAAGACAGGCAATCTTTCGATGTTGATGAGTTTCAACTGTCTTAACAAAGTTAGTCGCATCAACTAAAGATTCATGCGTACCTGTATCAAGCCAAGTAAAGCCTCTGCCAAGTAGTTCAACATTTAAACTATTGTCTTCTAGATATAGCCTATTGATATCAGTGATTTCAAGTTCTCCACGTTTTGATGGTTTTAAGTTCTTAGCGTATTCAACAACTTTGTTGTCATAGAAATATAAACCAGTAACACAATAATTAGATTTGGGATGTTCTGGCTTTTCTTCAATAGAAATAGCTTTTCCTTCTTTATTAAATTCGACGATACCAAATCTTTCGGGATCATCTACATAGTAACCGAAAACGGTTGCACCCTTGCCACTTTCGGCATTTGCTACAGCATTTTTTAAACGCTTAGTTAAACCATGTCCATGGAAAATATTATCACCAAGAATCATACATACTGAATCATTACCTATAAAGTTTGCACCGATAATGAATGCTTGTGCTAATCCTTCCGGTTTTTCTTGTACTTCATAGCTTAAATTAACACCGAATTGTTTGCCATCGCCAAGAAGTTCTTTAAAACGCGGTGTATCACTAGGTGTTGAAATGATTAAAATATCCTTAATACCCGCATTCATTAAAACAGACATTGGATAATAAATCATTGGTTTGTCATAGATTGGTAGTAATTGCTTACTAGTTACCATGGTAAGTGGATAAAGTCTTGTTCCACTGCCGCCTGCTAAAATAATACCCTTCATATTTTGTACCTCGCAGTTTAAATATAAAGTGTGCCCTTAGGGCATAGTCAAGTATTATTTTTTACAAATGAAGATTCCAGCATCTTTACTTACTTTAAAAGATGGTTTACATCTTTTAGAAACAAAGGCTTTAAAGTCTTTATACTTATCAACGATGTATCTATTTTGATTACCATGACAAGAAAGAACATATTTAATTAAAAGTGATGGATCTTCGACACTTAATTCATCTTTATATTCTAACCATCTTATATTTTTAAAATATTTTGTTAGAATATCTTCGCCATTATCTTTGCCATATATCTCATATAGCTTATCTTTAGAAAGTTCAATTCTAGAATCAAAGCTTTTAACTAGTTCATCTACTTCTTTCATGTGCTTACTTGAATAAGTACTTGATACAAATAGACCATCTTTTTTAAGTACTCTATTTATTTCTTTTAGAGCCTTGTCTAAATCTTTTATATAAAACAAAACATGATTGGCGATTACTAAATCATAGGTATTGTCTTTTAACTTGATGTTTGTAGCGTCTATTACTTTAAAACTAAAACGTTTATCGTTTTTTAATTTATCATCAATGTCTTTAAGCATGCCCTTAGATATATCCGATAAAGTAATATCGATATCTTTGGGCAAACGGTCATAGTTTTCTAGCCACATGCTACCATCACCACAACCTAGTTCTACTATTTTTAAATTGTCTTTGATTTTACATTTCGAATAAATCCAAGAAAACCATGATTCTTTATTGTTAGAACATAACTTATGTAAAGAAATACGTGCTTCAATATTAGAAGAGTTTTCGTATTGTTTCTTAATTGATTCTTCCATTTCTTTTGAATTAACTTGTTCAATCATTTTGCCCCAATCAATCTTTTCGCCTTTTTCAATCATCTTATTAGCTGATACAAGTGCTTCATTGATTCTTTTTAATTGTTCAATTCTTTCATTTAAAAAGTAGGTCTGCATATGCAAAGATTTAGACATTAAGGCATTATCATTACCATAAAAAGACATTTGTTTAATATCAGCCAAAGAAAAACCAAGGTATTTTAGAAACAATATTTGTTGAAGATGGCCTAAATCTTCATCGGTATAAAAGTGTTGTCCTTTTTCATCAATAAAAGAAGGATTTAAAATATTATGCTCGTTATAATAACGAAGAGTCTTCTTAGTGATATGACCAATATTAATAAATTGTCCTGTTGAGTAATATCCTTCTTTTTTCATCTCTTAAATTGTATAACAAGTGGTATATTTAAATGTATGAAATTAAAGGC
>CAVEWG010000224.1:0-2352 GCA_963619285.1 Oscillospiraceae bacterium
GTATAACTGTTAATTTCTTAATATGGGGCATGGGACATGGAATTATTAGAATCATTGAGGATTTAATTGCCAAACCATTTAAAAAGAAAAAGCCAAATTTCTTTGTTTCGTTGCCTCTAATATTTGTTAATTTTGTGATTGTAACTACACTATGGATTTTCTTTAAATACAATTTATTTGATGCGTTAAATATTATTTCAAGAATGTTTGTAAGTTCACCACTTAGTTTTGAGACAATAGACTTAACTCATAATGAAGTAATATGGCTATGGATTGTGCTTGCTTGTGTAATCGTATTAGATATTCTAAGATATTTCTTTAATATTAGTGATTTCTTAGGAAAGAGAGTATTTATCTTAAGATATGTGCTATATGTAGTAATGATACTGGTATTCTTAGTATTTGGTATGTATGGCGGCAGTTTTGACGCAAATGACTTTATATATAGGTGGTTCTAATGAAAAAAGTATTAAAAATATTTTGGAATAATATAAAGATTATATTAGGCGTATGTGTAATTGTATGCGCTTTCTATTTTGGATACGAATATCTAAATAAACTATTTAGAACACCTGATGCAGATTATGGCGATTCATTCCATAATATGCCTGAAGATAGTGTGGATGTAATAGTACTCGGATCTAGTCATGCTCAATATTCTTTTGTGCCAACTTTCTTTTATGAAGATACAGGCTTATATTCATATGTTCTAGGAAGTGCCTTCCAACCATTGAAAGTATCTTATCAAATGTTAAGAGAGGCTTTAAAGACGCAAAATCCAGAAATGGTAGTGCTTGAAGTATATACAGCATGTCTTGATGAAGAAACAGTAAATGATACTAGGTATACAATAGCTGAATATCAAATGACTGGCGAAGAGAAATACAACACGATAGATTTTATTGAAGATGAAAGTAAAAGGAAAGAATATTACAATGATTTCCTTAATAATCATAATAATTGGAAGAATATAGAAGATATCAATGAATTGCTAGAATATGATACTGATATAGATACCATGTTTGGTTACATTGAAAATAATGTATATCTTCCGGTTGATAATTATTGGTATTCATTTAAATATGATGAGGACCTAGATATATCTTTAAAAGAGGAAGATTTAAACGCTCTTAATGATATATATGGTTTATGTCAAGAAAAAGGCATTGAATTGCTGCTGTATATGGTGCCAATGGACAACATTACTCAAAAAGTTCAAAGCTACTTACACGATGTATGGAATTGGGCTAATGAACGAGGTATTAATTACATAGACTTTCTATCTAACGATGAAAAAATGGACATAAGAAGTGCTATTCATCATGATGGATTTCATACATACTTAAACGGAGCTGGTTATGTTACCAATGTAATTGGTGAGTATATAAATGAGAAATATCAATTCAATAGCCACGTAGATAATGACGAGCTTAATAAGTTATATAAAGTATGTGCTGAAGATTTGACTTTCCATACTTTACAATCGGAAGCCAATGCAAGTAAGTTTTTATGTAGAATAGTTAATTATCCTTATTTAACTTTAATGAAATATACTGGTAGCTATTTAAATAATGAATTGCTAGATTATATAAATAAAATGAATTTGCCCGATTTCAGTGACGGAACTAACTATTATGCGGTTATTTATAATGGCGAAGTATTAGCTTGCACAAAAGATGAATTGTCATATGACTATGATGGCCATAAGATATTAATAAGCAACAATGGTGTTTACTATGATGGCCAATTGATTTGTGATAGCGATTTACTTAACTTCACAGTTTTTAGAAAGGATAATGTTTCGAGTACAACAAAAATTATTAGTTATCTTAATGGTGAACTATGGGATTATAACTTTGATTATGGTTATAATCCTAAATAGGTTAATAAACAATACAGATAATACAGTTGTAGAATTAAAATAAATAAGGTGTTAGAATATTAGAGTATGAAAAAATTATTTAAGAACCCAAAGACAAGAACTAGAAATTTGATTCTTGTAATCCTGCCCTTTGTTATATTGGCCGGTATATGTGGCTTTATAGCATTTAAATCGGTAAAAAGCATGAGTGATAACGCAGCTGGAACATCAACAGAAGGCTATAAAGACTCTATTGAATCCATGGACTATCACTTAAGAAGTAACGCTACTAAGTATCAAACAGAACTATTTAAAGAGCTTACTAAAGCTGTAGAAAATGGAACTGATAAGTTTGAAATCGCAAAACTAGTGGCAGAAAACTATGTTGCTGATTTCTATACTTGGAGTAATAAAGATGGCACATATGATGTTGGAGGTATGTATTATGTATATTCTCCTCAAAAGACTACTATCTATGCTCAGGCTAGAAA
>CAVEWG010000225.1:0-2342 GCA_963619285.1 Oscillospiraceae bacterium
TCTAAACTAGCTGTTGAAACATTATTTACATATACTTTAAACTCTATGTTTTTAAAAGTACCCAAATCAATATTAGATTGATAGTCATATGGCGTAATGGTAAATGAATAATAACCACCTTCAGGCATTACTACACGTTCATCTTCAGTCATAGGAGTAAACACATCATAAGAGGCCTTAATATTAAATTTAGCTAAATTTGCAGTTTCACCATTTTCTAAAGTTGCGGTTGTTCCTTCTATAAACTTCTTCCATACCGCTATCTTTAAGTCACTTAAAGAAGTACCTACATTCACTGTAGCCGACATTTCATTAACACTGGTTACCTTAATTCTATTTATCTCATTTGTAATAAGGGATACGGTACCAAGGTCATCTACATTTAAAGATTTTAAAGAAGTCTCAACATTGTCATCATATATAACCCTTATACTAGACTCATTTAGTGAAGATAAGAAATACAAATTATCTTTTACGCTCTTACCAATTTGGGCACTAACCACATAGCTCTTATTATTTTCAGCCTTCTTGCCAACCTTTTGATAAGCACCATTAGTATTTACACTATACCAAGTAATAGAAACTTGTTTTTCATAAGAAGTTCCTCCATGTGTATAAGATAAAGTAGCACTAGTAGGAAAATCCTCTTGACTACTTGGATAATGTACCTTTAATACAAAATCTTTTGAAGGACTTGTATATTCGCTTGTTAATTCAACATTGATTGAAGGCATCTTAAAACTAACGATGTTTAAAGTGTTATCAGCCAACTGTAATACGCCAAGATTATTCCATTGTTTAAATACCTTACCATCAACTTCATTACTAGCCGCAACTGTTACATTTCTAGTATTAGCCTTATAAGTACCCTTCTTGTTTCCATCAACAGTTAAAGTATAAGTAGTCTCATTTTTTCTTTGCCATAACTCTTTATCATTTGATTCATAACCTAAATGGAAAGTATTGCCTTGATCCAAAAAGAAATTGTTACCACTTGTATAACCAGAAACATTTTTAACAACTAGTCTATCACCACTAGACTCTGTTCTAATGCCAATCAAAGAATTACTAACATCTAAATCATTGGCCAATATATAAGCCTTAGTCCAAAGTGCACCATTACCTACAAACACATCATCAGGATCATCTATTCTTCTTACGTTATTTGCAACAATAACCTTGCCCTTAAAAGTAATATCGTAGTAAGCATGTGCATAAATTCCACCACCCTCAAGAGTTACGTTATTTTCTTCTACCTGCACCTGATTGTTTTGAACAGTAGTATCCCAAATAGTATTCTTACCATAGTTATAGATACCACCACCCTCATAATTACTTACATTTCTAGTTATTGTACAATCTTTTACAGTAGTATTGTTTTGCCATAGAGCTAGAGCGCCACCATATTTTATGCAAGTATTAGAATCAAAAGTAATACCACTAATTGTTCCATTATTAGAACCAAACGTCTTAGAAGCTACATCTATTGCACCACCAATATCTCCATAGTTTTCATTAATTGAAGCAGAATTATCACCAGATACAATATTAAACCAAGAACCAGCTAAATAGATTGCACCACCCCCTTGGTCGGTATTATTTTTTTTGATAATGGAACAGTTTCTTAAATCCACTCTTGTGCCATCGCTTTTAGACGCAATAGCCCCACCCGCATATACGCCTCTATTGTAGGCAATTAATGCATCATTTGTTTCAATAGTGCAATCTTCGTCCCCTACATAAATACCTCCACCTGCATTAGTCGCGATATTACCGGCAATCGCAACCTTTTGCACATAAAGATAAGAACCCTTATTCATATAGATAGCGCCGCCCTCATCAGCATTTCCGCCAGTAATTGCACCGCCACTTTTAATAGTTGTGTATTTATCAGCATGCATAATGGTTTTATGTGAATAGTCTAATATACTAAAAGAATGTTCAGAATCTAAATTACCATATAAATATAATTTAGCATTCTCACCTATATTAAAAATACGGCCCTTATTAGATCTACCAATAGAGTGACCATTCATTTCTATTTGATATGTTCCGTTGTTTATTTTTAATTCATATCCAAGACTCCAATCACAAGTCAAAATAATCTTGGTATTTTTAGAAGCATTTATTGCGTCATTATAACTATAGTAATATTCATATTTGCCAGCATTTCCACTATAGGCAACAGGATTATCAGCATATATATTATTTGGTAATACGGTTGCCATTAATATCATCACTACTATAATTAACGAATTCTTAAAACGCTTCATACATAACCTCTTATTCTTTAGATTATTATAATTGAAAGCAAATAAGGAATCTTAATTTATTTCTACACG
>CAVEWG010000226.1:0-2328 GCA_963619285.1 Oscillospiraceae bacterium
GCATTCTTATAACGAGATATCTTATAAGATAATCTATCCATAGTCTCTTCTATTTGTTTCTTTTGATTGCCTAGAATATCCATTTGTTCATTTAATAAACCAAGTCTTGCTTCAATAGTTGAGTCACCTTCTTGATATAGTCTTTGATACTCAACAAGAGTTTCAATACTTAAACCAGCATTACGCATGCATAAAGCTAATTCTACCCATCTTAAGTCTTCATCTGTATAATCTCTAATACCACTGCTATTTCGATGAACTTCTGGTATTACACCAATTCTTTCATAGTATCTTAAAGTATCACATGACACATTGTATTTCTTTGAAACTTCATTGATTGTCATAATAGCTTACTTACCTCATCAATCCATTTATCTATTTCATTAAGTGGTGTTATAAGCATATCCCCACCACTAGAATCAAACGTTATTTCTTTTTCACATTTAAAGATAGCACCACTACATTGTTTCTTCATATCACTAATAACATGTCCTGGCCAACCACCATTAGTCATATATGGAACAACAATCTTATTTTCTAAACTATGCTCACTAACAAAGCTAAGCATGGCAGGAGCCATTGTATACCACCATGTTGGTGTGCCTAATACAATCACTTCATAATTAGATATATCAATATCAATATCTTTTAGCTTAGGCTTATAAGCTCTACTTACTTCATCTTGTCCTTGATTTACCACATCATCATAGCTTCCACTATAGGGAATAGCTGTATCTATTTTTAATAAATCAGCACAAGTTTTTTCTTTAAGCATCTTAGCAATTCTTTCAGTATTTCCATTAGAATATGAATAATATACAATCAACATTTTCTTCATAAGCCACCTCCACAATGAAAGAATAACACTTGGAGTAAACTCTAAGTCAAGATAATTTACTTAATTAAAAAAGATAACAAATATATTGGCTTTAATAATAAATTTTCTTCATTAGAAACATCTTTACTTGATAGTAAATATATATTCTGAATATTTTTTGAATATTTTTTATAGAATTCCTTAATTGACTCATGCTTTCCTAAGCCTGATGATTTAACTTCGAAAGCATTTAACTTACTTTTGTATGATACTAAAAAATCTACTTCATAATAATGTGAACTTCCCTCTTTTTCGAAGGTATGATAATAAAGTTCATATCCTTTACAAGCAATCATTTGTGCAACCAAATTCTCATACAAATATCCCAAATTTGCAGGTAGATTGTCAGATAGTAATTTTGTGTATATAGTATTATCGGTAATTGGTCTGTCAATAAACATTAATGTCACAAACAATCCCGTATCAGCTAGATATAACTTATAAGAATCAAAGTCTTTTGTATTTGATAAGCTTATTCTAGGATCTGTGCTATTAAAACAAGGAAGCACAGTTTTTGAATCTATTAACTCATATAATAGTTCTTCGTTCTTTGTACTATTTCTTCTCTTTAGTGCCGTGCTTATTCGATACTTCTTGTTATCTTTGGCTAATTGAGCTGGAATCGAATGATACAAGGTTGAGATTCTGCCACTCGGATCAATCTTTTTAAAATCATCTTCATATAAACTTATTATCTTTCTTTTAACAGCATCAATTTCTGAAAAATTTTTGCCTTCTAAAAAAGCCTGCACAGCTTGAGGCATGCCGCCTATTGCCATATACAATCTTAAGTCCTTCATTAAAGTTCTATTAGTTGATTGTCCAATTGGACCATTTAATTCATAAACCTGCTTTAAGATATCAAATGGTTTTCCTATCGCATTACAAAATTCTTCATAATCAAGAGGATACACTTCAATTTTCATTTCCTCAGAAGGAATCAAGATATCCTTAACGTTTTTCTTAATAGATATAAGCGACCCCGTTTCAATATAGTTATATCTACCATCAGCAACCAAGTGCTTTATAGCTTGCCTTGCCTTAGGAAATAATTGTACTTCATCAAAGATAATTAGAGATTCATGTTTATATAACGTTACACCACAAGCCGCTTGTAATCTCAGGAAGAAGAAATCTAAATTAGCTATATCGTCAAAGCAATCCAAAACGTTTTTCTTAGCATTAGAAAAATCAATCATAATGTATGTCCTATATTCGTTTTTAGCAAATTGTTCAACAATGGTCGACTTGCCAACACGTCTAGCACCTTCAAGCAATACTGCATAGTGGTCTGAATATTGATTTTTCCATTCTAATAATTTGTCATACGCTTTTCTTTTGAAATACATAGCCTTTATCTCCTTTTATATAAGTATTTTATACCATATTATTGTCATTTCTTCAAAGTGTAAAACATTAAAATTTGCAGTTTCTTCAATGTGTAAAATGCT
>CAVEWG010000227.1:0-2326 GCA_963619285.1 Oscillospiraceae bacterium
AGTTATATATATATATATATGCAAATGCAGCTATGAATATAGCCATTAAATGGTAGCTTACGTTAAATATGTGGATATTAATAAGTAAGATTAAGTATGATGATTGCATTTTTTCAATTAACCCTATGGTTTATAATATTTTTATAAACATGGGAGAAAGTTATATGATTTCAAAAGTATATTTTACAGATTTTAGATGTCCTGTAGGAACAAGCCAAATCGATAAGATTAAAAGACTTTGTAAGGTTGCAGGTATCAACAAGATTGATTTTGAAGGAAAATTTGTCGCAATCAAGATGCACTTTGGCGAATTAGGCAATCTTGCCTTCTTAAGACCAAATTACGCAAAGGCTATTGCTGATATTGTTAAGGAATTAGGTGGTAAACCTTTCTTAACCGATTGTAATACGCTTTATCCAGGAAGCAGAAAAAACGCCTTAGATCATTTGGATTGTGCAAATATCAATGGTTTTAATCCTATTTCTACAGGTTGCCAAGTGATTATTGCTGATGGCTTAAGAGGAACTGATGAAACAATTGTTCCAATTAATGGTGAATATATTAAAGAAGCCAAGATTGGTAAAGCTATTATGGATGCAGATATCTTTATTTCTTTAAACCATTTTAAGGGACATGAATCAACAGGTTTTGGTGGCGCTATTAAAAACATTGGTATGGGATCTGGCTCTAGAGCTGGCAAGATGGAACAACATAATGAAGGAAAACCAGTTGTTGATGAAAGCTTATGTAGAGGCTGTAGATTCTGTAGTAAGGAATGTGGCAGTGACGCTATAACTTATGAAAACAATAAAGCACATATCAATTATGACTTATGTAAGGGTTGTGGTAGATGTATCGGTGCTTGTGGCTTTGATGCGATTTCTAATCCAAATTGGGATTCTAATGAAAAGCTAGATAGAAAGATGGCTGAATATGCCTATGCAGTATGTAAGGATAGACCTCACTTCCATATTTCACTAGTAATGGATGTTTCACCAAATTGTGATTGTCATGGTGAAAATGATGCCGCTATTATTCCTGATGTTGGAATATTCGCAAGCTTTGATCCGGTTGCCTTAGATAAAGCATGCGTTGACGCTTGTCTAAAAGCAACGCCAATTGAAAATAGCCAACTTGGTGATAACTTAAAGGATTGTCATATCGAACATAAACACGATCATATCAAAGACACTCATCCTGGCATAAATTGGGAAGCTACACTTGAACAAGCTGAAAAGATTGGTCTTGGTACAAGTGATTACGAACTACAAATAATTAAATAGCTTGTAAATAGCGATAGTTATCTATCGCTATTTTATTTCATTTGTTTCAATAGTAAAGGTTACTGAAGAAGTAGTTCCTTCAATCTTGCCAATAAATGAATCATAGTCTTCATCTATCTTTTTAAGATTTTTAATATTAGTAATAATATTCCTCATATTAGAACCACTATATTTATTTAAATCACTCCTATTTTCATTGATCGCTTCATCGATTTTATCTGAGAATTCATTTATGGCGTTCTTTAAGTCAGGCATATTATCGTTTAAAGAACTTATAACTGATTTAAATGAAGAACTAGCATTAGCTAGAGTTGATGCACCACTAATTAATTGATTCTTGGTTTCATCACTATCTAAGGTTTTACAAGCTGTAGCTAAAGTAGCAGATGTTTCTTGTAACGACTTATATCCATTTATAAATTCTTCGCTATTTAATTGTGTTTTTAATGTTTCAATATTAGTATTTAATTCATTTAAAGAATCAATTGAGATATTAGAGAAATCGCTATTCTTAAGATTAGTAATCGCTATCTTTGTAGGATTTTCATCATCTAAATCTTTTAAATCATCTAAGTTAATATTATCAATTTCCATTTTAATAGATATTAAAGCGCCACAATAAGTAACCATTACATCCAATAATGAGTTTGTTGTCTCTACAGCGGTTTTAACACCTACTAAAGACTCACTAGTAACAACACCATTAATTGATGAAGCTAGTGTATTTAAACCACTAGTAAGTGTTCCGATTTGACTGATGTTGGTATTAAAAGCTTGAGCAGCATCATCTAATTGATTGGCTGAATTATTTAGTTTTTCTACCCCGTCAACAAGTTTGTTTCCTTCATCTTTTAATTTAGAAGTCGCATCTTTTATTTCATCTATCTTATCATTAAGTTTACTTAGATCATTTATCGCATCACTTAAATCATTAATATCTTCATCTTCTATTTCTTTAAAGATACCATTAGAAACAATTGTAGAAGTATAGTCTAAAGTAAAGTCTTCTACATCTGCTTCTAGAGTTGCGGTATCTGCAAGCT
>CAVEWG010000228.1:0-2273 GCA_963619285.1 Oscillospiraceae bacterium
TTGTTTAACTGGTTTGTACTATAAGGATGATAAAACATACTATGTAGTAATAACCCAAGATAGTGATGCCTTAAAAGATAATTATGATTGGCTACTTCAATCATTTAAAGAAGTCAAAATAAAAAGCTGATTAATCAGCTTTTTCTAACGTATTTGTAATGTATCTAGCAACATATACGCCACTTGCAGATGCGTGTGATAGAGAATGTGTTATACCAGAACCATCACCAATGATGAATAGTCCTTTATGTTTTGCCATTAAGTTATTGTCTACTTCAACAGTCATGTTATAGAACTTAACTTCAACACCATACAACAAAGTATCATCATTTGCGGTACCTGGGGCAATCTTATCTAGGGCATGAATCATATCAATGATTGAGTCTAGAATTCTTTTTGGAAGAACTAATGATAGATCACCTGGCGTAGCGTTAAGTGTAGGTCTTACAACACCTTCAGCAATTCTTTCAGGAGTAGATCTTCTTCCTCTTTCAAGATCACCAAATCTTTGAACGATAACACCACCACCTAACATGTTAGATAGTCTTGCGATAGATTCGCCATAACCGTTTGAATCTTTAAATGGATATGAGAAATTCTTAGATACAAGTAAGGCAAAGTTTGTATTATCAGTTTTCATTTCATTGCCTTCATATGAATGGCCATTAACAGTAATAATTCCGTTAGTGTTTTCATTTACTACCATGCCATTTGGGTTCATACAGAAAGTTCTTACATTATCTTCCCAATGAGGTGTACGATATACAATCTTTGATTCATATAGTTCATCAGTAATATCAGAGAAGATAACAGCAGGAAGTTCTACTCTTACACCTAAGTCAACTCTATTTGAGTTGGTAGGTATGTCAAGTTTTTTGCACATCTTTTCCATCCATGATGAACCGGATCTGCCAACGGAAATAATCAAATCTTTACAATTGTATTCATCATTTTGTGTTTTTACTACAAAGTCATTATCACCATTCGCAATAACATCAACAACAGGATTATTGAATAAAATATCGACATGATCCTTTATTTCGTTATAGATGTTTTCAAGTACGATATAGTTTACATCGGTTCCTAAGTGTCTTACTTCGGCGTTTAATAGCTTTAAAGAATTTTGCATACAAATCTTTTTAAACTTAGTTCCAGCTGTAGAATACTTTTTACAGTTTTCGCCACCATGTTTAACATTGATTTCATCTACATAGTTCATTAAGTCTAATGCGTTATCGTAGCCAATGTATTCATATAGTGTTCCACCAAAATCGTTAGTAATGTTGTATTTACCATCTGAGAAAGCACCTGCTCCACCAAATCCAGACATAATAGAACATGATTTACAATTTATACATGATTTTATTTTTTTACCATCAATCGGGCAATGTCTCTTATCTAGAGCGTTACCACTTTCTAATAAACATATTTTTAGGCTAGGATCTTTTTTTACAAGCTCATAAGCAGAATAAATACCACCAGGTCCTGCTCCAATAATTACTACATCATAATTCATTTATAATACCTCACAGGAAATATTATAAAGTATTAGACTAGTTTTTAGCGGCTCTTTTTAAAATATCTGGTTAAGAATCAACTAAGATTTTGATGTTTTTAGTGATTTTGCCCTTATCGAAAAAGTGTGGCTATAGGCTTTATAATAGGTTATATCTCGATTATTTTTTTTTAAATGAAAGCGCTTTATATAAAAAAATTTAAAAATATCTGTTTTAAAAAAATTTTTATGTGTTACTATACTTACATAAACATCGTATAATCCTTTGGATATGGCAAGGGAGTCTCTACATCATCACCGTAAATGATGATACTATGGTTGAGCCTTTGATGAATCAATTGGCCCGTGAAAGCGATGTTGATTGGTTTAGGGAGGGCTTTTCTTTTTGGAATTATTAGAAAATAGAATTTTAACAGATGGCATCATTCTTGATGGCGATATTTTAAAAATTGATAATTTCTTAAATCACCAAATGGATGTAACTCTTCTTGATGAAATGGGGAAAGAATTCAAAAGAATTTTTAATGATGTTCCAGTCAATAAGATTTTGACAATTGAATCTAGTGGTATTGGCATGGCTGTTATGGCTGCTAAATACTTTGGTAATTGTCCTGTTGTGTTTGCCAAAAAAGGTAAGTCAGCAAATATTGGCGGCGAAGTATATGAGTGCGTTGAAAGGTCATATACTCGCGGTGTTGAATATCATATCCAGGTTTCAAAAAAATATTTAAACGAAAATGATAATGTACTTATTATT
>CAVEWG010000229.1:0-2256 GCA_963619285.1 Oscillospiraceae bacterium
TGATGACTCAGCAACTAATTTCATATACACAGGTGAACCGTACAAAGGAATTCAATTTGTAAATAATATTACTGATATTACCGGGGATAAACCCAACTCTATAACTTATAAAGGAAATTATGGTACAGACTATGCAGAAAGTACCGTTGTGCCAACAGATGCAGGTGAATATAGTGCTTCTGTTATAATCGGTGATCAGACGGCTTATGTTCTTTTTGAAATTCTTAAGGCGGATCAAACTGCTCCTAGCGGATTATATTCAACAAATGAAACAATAAATGGTGAAAAAGATGGAACTATCACCGGCATAGATTCTTCTATGGAATATAGAAAAGAAGGAACTGATGAATATACATCTATTGAAGGAAATGGTATAACAGGACTAGAACCAGGAACATACTATGTTCGTTATAAAGAATCCACTAATTACAATGCTTCTGAGGATACTAAAGTCACAATCAATCAGGGTGAAGATAGATTGATTGATAAAGTTGAAGTAACCATCACTACACCTAAGGGTGGAGAAAATCTTAGTGATTCTATTACTTGTACTACAACTGGTGTTAAGAATGCCACTTTAAAATGGACAGATACTACCAATAATGATGTAAATAAAACTGCTGATTTCTATCCATGGACATACAAGGCTCATGTAACCGTAACTCCAGAAGATGGATACAAGTTTGATCTAAGTACTCAAATTATAGTTAATGGCAATGAGATGAGCGCAGAGAAAACTATTAGTGGTGAAGATGGCTCCATTACGGTCACTGGCGACTATGAATCTACAAAACATAAATTAACTAGCGTAACGGCTCCTACTACACCTTTAAAGTTTAACAACTTCTATACACGTGAGACAGTAGCTAATAATAATCCTGAACTTCCTAAGGAAGTTAAAGCAATTGTAGACGGTAAAAAAACAACACTTGGAATTACTTGGTCTGTTAATAATTATGATACTGCGCCAGGCGCTGATGACAATCTATTTGATTGGAGATTGAATATAGATTATAACGAATATGATATTGATAGTTCATGTGTGACTAAAGGTTTAATTCGAATCGATAATAAGGATGCTATTCCGGTAACGATTACACCTATTAATTCAACACTTGAATATGATGGTTCAACAATTGATATATCCAAGTATTTTAAGATTGATGAGAATGCTGGCGTAGCTTCTTATGAACTAATATCAGGAAATGGAACTTTAAACGGAACTAATTTGATAATAGAAAAACCTAGCGAGTTTGTCATAAAAGTAAATACAAAATCAAACGGTAATTATGCTAAAGGCTCTGCACAAGTTACTCTAACAATAGAGAAAGGTGATATTGATTATAGTGTTCAAGAATATAGTGGAACATATGATGGTTTACATCATTCGATTTATATCAATGCCAAAAACGCTATTGTAACTTATTCAACAGATGGCATAAATTATAGCTCTAATAATCCTAGCTTTGCCAATGCAGGCGAATATACTGTTTACTATAAGATAAGTGCTGATAACTATAATGAAATTAATGGCAGCGCTACTATAAAGATATCTAAAAAATCAATAACGGTGTCGGGGATTAAAGCTTTAGATAAGACTTATGATGGCGATACAACCGCTGCCTTAAACTATGAAGATGTATCTTTTGAGGGTTTGCTAAATGATGATAAGCTCTCTATTGCTTGTATAGGCACGTTTGATAGTAAGAATGCGGGCAATAGAAAAGTAACATTAAGTAATTTTGTTCTTGGCGGTGAAAACGCAGATAACTATACTCTTGATATAGATAATAGCCAAAAAGAAACAAGCGCTAATATTAACGCTAAATCTCTTACAGCTACTATTACTATGAATAATGGAACATATGGTGAAGAAATTAAAGGTGCTAACGTCTCATTAGATGGCTTAGTTAAAGATGATGACCCTATAGTTAAATTAAGCTATATAGGAAAGACAAATGAAGGAGAAGAGTATAGTTCTTCTAATGTACCAAAAGATGCGGGTGGCTATACTGTAATAGCTACTATAGACGATAAAAATTATTCATTAAGCGAAACAAAAACTGAATTTGTCATTAATAGAGCTGATGCTAAGTTGGATGTATCTACTGTTAATGATAAGACATATGGCGATAGCTCATTTAAACTTGATATAACTTATTTTGGTAATGGATATATATCTTATTTAAGTTCTAATGAAGAAGTAGCTAAAGTAGATGAAAATGGTCTTGTAAGTATAGTTGGAACAGGCAAGGT
>CAVEWG010000230.1:0-2254 GCA_963619285.1 Oscillospiraceae bacterium
ACCATTCTTCCTGGAACTGAGAAAGGAGATGTAACAGGATCGGTTAACATAAATACAGCTCCATAAAGCAAACCACCAGTACAAATAAAGGCGATAGCATATCTTATGCCTAAGCCATTTACTTCACCAATGATAAACGAACTAACAAAACATACTGTAATATATGTTAAAGGAACTCTCCAGTCAACTACACCATCAGCCAAGAAAATAATTAATAATACCAAGATTATTAAAGTACTAGTCTCACCTAATGCTCCAAAATAGTTTCCCAAAAACAAGTTAGATAAACCACCATATTGAGATAAAAAGGCATCAAATCCTTCTTTTGTCATTAGCCAACTAGATGAAGCAAAACTTGAAGTAGGAGTAGATTGGGTGATTAAATCAACCGCAGCAGTTGAAACAAATGATGTTGTGATAAAACATCTGCCAACAGCAGCTGGATTAAAAGTGTTTTGACCAAAACCGCCAAACACAAGTTTTCCAAAGAAGATAGCTAAAATACTTGATACAAATACTGCATATAAAGAAGTATCACATGGAATAATTTCTACAAGAATCAAACAAGTAATCCAAGGAAAAGAAGTACTTAAGAATTGCTTAACATCTTTTTTAAGAGCCAAAGCATACACAACTTCTGTTCCTACTCCTCCAAGCAATGCACAAAGTAACATAAGTAAGGCATGTACAAAGTATTCAAATCCTAATACATAACTGTTATATAGACCAAATAAATAGACAACGATTAGACCTAATAATAAGTGAGCCATTACGGTCTTAGTATTAAGTCTTCTTCTAAACATTGGTGTCGCTCTAAATTTATATTCAACCATTATTTAGCCCTCCTTAAGTTATAGAAACGTTTAGCACGTCTTATATTTTCTGTAACTTCAATCTTACTTGGACAAATGTAAGTGCACATACCACATTCGATACAATCTAAAACATGTAGCGCTTCAAGACGTTTTACATCATTAATTTTAAAAGCTTCATTAATAGAACATGGTTGTAAACTACTAGGACAATGTTCAACGCATTGACCACATCTAAGACAACTCATTGGCTTAATTTCTTCATGTTTATAAATAGTAACACCATTAGAAATAGTATTGATACATACTTCATCTTTAGTAACACATGTACCCATCATAGGACCACCCATTAAGATATTGGCAGGTGATACCTTAACACCACCACAGGCATCAATTAATTCTTTAATAGAAGTACCTATACGACAATAAATATCATGAGCATGTTTTATATTTTCACCAGATAAAGTCACAAAACGCTTATACATTGGAAGTTTTTCTTTACTAGCTTTAGCCAAAGTAATAGCACTAGTACAATTACTTACAATAGCGCCAACTTCAATAGGCAATTTGTTATAGCGTTTACCCATTAAAGTATTAACTAAAGTTCTCTCCCAACCATAAGGATATGCATCCTTTACAGGACATATTTCAATGTCTCCTTCATTTGCGAACAATCCATTTAACAATTCAATTGTCTCTACATGGTATTCCTTGATGCCAATCTTACATTTCTTAGCACCTGATGCCTTAAACATCAATTTAACACCAAGATAAAAATCTTCAGGACTAGTTTCAATGTTTCTTATATCAGCAGTTAGATATGGTTCACATTCTACCGCATTAATAAGAAGCGTTTCACACTTATCGGTGTTGTACTTGATGTAAGATGGAAAACCAGCACCACCTTGTCCTAACAAACCAATAGTTTTCATAAACTCAATGATTTCTTTCTTAGAACTATTTAGATCAATTGTCTTTTCTAAATATACTTTTTCATCCTTAAAATCATTTTTGATTACGATGTGGTTACAAGGTTTTAACCTCGCTGACATCTTCTTTTCAATAGCGATAACCTCTCCTGAACAAGACGCATAAAAAGGCACATAAAAACGCGCACTTGCTAGTCCTATCATCTGTCCAAGTTTTACTTTATCGCCAACATTAACTAAGGCTTCACCTTCTGTCGCTCCTGTACTAAGAGGTATAGAAACTATTTCAGGATCCACCGTCAAAACAGAATTTTCTTCTGTTAAGTACTTTAATGACCTTAGTTTTTTACACATCGGTCCAATTAAAAATGGCATAACTTTCCCTCACTATATTTTCATTATATAGTCAAAAAACAAGTTAAAATATTAACTTGTTAAAAAAATTAAAAAGTGAACAATTTAACAATTAATTATCTGCTTAGCTAACCTAAGAAACCTCTTTCTTTCATTACC
>CAVEWG010000231.1:0-2233 GCA_963619285.1 Oscillospiraceae bacterium
AAACTAGTAGACGGTCTAAACATTAGAATTAATAAGCTCAGTCAGCATATAAAATTGCTATCTAATCATCTCATAACATAATTTCCCATATTGTGAAAAAGGGTCATTTAATATACAATAGTAAAGGATTGAAAAATATCCATAAATAAATTTTCAATAGGAGGAAAAGTTATGTCAAATTTTAACTTTACTTCCGTTTTATTTGGTGTAATTGGTTTAATTATAGGACTAGTAATTATGACTTTGGTGAATAAGTCTAGTTTAAACAAGTCTAAAAATGAAGCCAAGAAGGTCTTAGAAGAAGCAGAGTCACAAGCTAAAAACACTATCAAGCAAGCTGTTTTAGATGGTAAGACTCAAGCTTATGAATTGAAACTTCAAGCTGAAAAAGAAATCAAAGAAAGAAAATCAGAACTACAAGATCAAGAAACTAAGATTCTTAGAAGAGAGGATTCTTTAAACTTCCGTGATGAGAATCTAAATACTAAGGAAAAGACTCTTGATCAAAAGCTTAAGAAAGTAGATGAAAAGACTGCCAACTTAGATAGAATGGAAGCAGAACTACAATCTAGAATCGATGGCCAAATTGCTTTGTTGGAACGTGTTTCTAATATGTCTCAACAAGAAGCTCATGATGAGTTAATGGAAGCTGTTGAAAAGAAGATGGAAAATGAAGTAGCTAGCTATATTCATGAAAAAGAAGAAGACGCTAAGCTAAAGGCTAAGGAAAATGCTAGAGAGATTATCGCAACAGCAATTCAAAGATATTCTCAAGAAGAAAGCATTGACCGTACCGTTTCAGTTGTCACTTTGCCATCTGAAGAAATGAAGGGTAGAATCATTGGTCGTGAAGGTAGAAACATTAGAGCTATTGAACAAGCTACTGGTGTTGATCTAATCATTGATGATACTCCTGAGGCTATTACTATTTCTTGTTTTGATCCAATTAGAAGAGAAACTGCAAGACTTGCACTTGAATACTTGATTAAAGATGGTCGTATTCAACCAGGTAGAATTGAAGATGTTGTAAACAAGGTTTCTAAGGAAATGGATGAAAACATCATGAAATATGGTGAAGAAGCATGTTTCAAACTTAAGATTGGTAAGATGGACAAGGAACTTGTTAAACTTATCGGTAGACTTAGATATCGTTATTCATATGGCCAAAATGGCTTAGAACACTCTATGGAAGTAGCTGCTTTCTCTGGCATGATGGCTGCTGAACTTGGCTTAAATCAATCTTTAGCTAAGCGTGCAGGTTTATTACATGATATTGGTAAGGCTGTTGACTTTGAACAAGAAGGAACACATGTTGAACTTGGTGCTAAACTTGCTAAAAAGTATGGCGAAAATGAAGTAGTAATTAACGCTATTGAGTCTCATCATGGCGATAAAGAACCTAGTGGTATTATTTCTTACTTAGTAGCTGCTGCTGATACATTAAGTGCAGCTAGACCTGGTGCAAGATATGAAGGCATGGAAAACTACATTGAAAGACTTGAAAATCTTGAAAAGATTGCCAATGATTTCGATGGTGTTGATAAGGCTTTCGCTATTCAAGCAGGTAGAGAAATTAGAGTCATGGTTACTCCTGATAGAGTAAATGATGAAAAGTGTACAATTCTTGCTAGACAAATTAAGGAACGTATTGAAAATGAATTAACTTATCCTGGTCAAATCAAGGTTACGGTAATTCGTGAATTACGTGCTAATGAAATTGCTAAATAATGAAAATATTATTTTTGGGAGATATTGTAGGTAAAAGAGGTCGCGAAGTAGTTCGCGACTTTTTGCCTGTTTTAAGGGAAAAATATAGTCCTGATTTTATTATTGTAAATGGTGAAAACGCAGCACACGGAAAGGGCATTACGATTAAAATCTATAATGAATTCATTAGTTATGGTATTAATTGTATTACCATGGGTAATCATACTTTTTCTAAAAAAGAAATTATTGATCACTTAGATGAATGTGATAAGATGGTTTGTCCATTTAACCATATCTCAGGTCAAGGAAAAGGCTATCGTATCTTTAAAGTAAAAGGCAAAAAGATTTGTGTAGTTAATTTACTTGGCACTATTATGCAAGAAGAATATGCAACTTCACCATATACGGCAATGGATAGAATCCTAAATGATACTAAACCAAAAGATATTGATTTATATATTGTTGATTTCCACGCAGAAACAACAGCTGAGAAAAGAGTATTCTTTGAATACTATAAGAATAAGGT
>CAVEWG010000232.1:0-2230 GCA_963619285.1 Oscillospiraceae bacterium
CTGTAACATAGATCTTATTTTGATTAATAAGATCTTTTTTATTTATTTCTTTATAGTTGCTGATTAAAAAACTTTTCTTAAAATTTTTTTCGCCTAGTTCCTTTAATTTATTTGTATTGTTAGATTTGACATCACCAACAACATATAAAACATCACCATCTTTAATACTGGTTACAGCAAGCTGTCTTGATGAAGTTGCGTTACATATTTCTTTTTGTATTAAACAAGTTGGATACTTGTCTTTTAAGTAAGTAAGCATATCTTCTACTTCCATATATGACATTGTTGTTTGATTTGTGACAAATATCTTATCGTTTGCGATATCTAAATCATCGATATCTTTTAAAGTGCATACTAAATGAATCTTATCGCTAAGTGAAAGTATTGCTTCAGCTTCTGGATGTTTCTTTTTACCAAAGTAGATTACATCATATCCTTGATTTAAATAGCTCTTAATTAATTCTTTATTTTTAATAACATCGACACAACTTGCATCAACTGATATTAAACCTTTATCAATAGCTTTTTGTTTAATTTTATCTGATATGCCATGAGCTGTAAAAATAACTACACCATCATTTATTTCATCTAAAAGTTCTTCTTTAGACTTGTTAGAATCATCTAATGTAATTACACCTAGTTCATTCATTTGTTTAGATACATATGAGTTATGTACAATCATTCCTAGAATATAAATATTTTTATCAGGATATTCTTGTTTTGTCTTTTTAACTATGTTAATGGCGTTTACTACACCCTTACAATAACCACTTGGCACTATTCTTTTTATTTCCATATTCTTATTTTAGCATGTGCTATAATAGTCACGTGAAAAAGACAACTGAAGAATTTTTAAAATTAAATAACTTTACGGATTTAACTAATGTTCAAAAGAAAGTTTTAGAATTCGCTAATTCTAAAAAAGATGTAATTGCGATATCTAAAACCGGTACTGGAAAAACACATGCTTATCTAATTCCAATTATTGAAAACATTAATACTTTAAGCGATAAAACCCAAGTATTGATTTCTTTACCTACAAGAGAATTAGCTTATCAAGTTTATCAAAACGCTAGGGTAATGTGCGAAGTATTACCTGATTTGAGAATTAGTTTATTGTCAGGAGGAACTGATAAGAAGAAACAATCTTCTTTAATGCCACATATCATTATTGGCACACCCGGTAGAATTAAAGACTTATTTGTGAACAATATTATAAGAGTTGATTTTGTCCAAATGTTTGTCATTGATGAAGCTGATATGACACTTGATTATGGTTTTTTAGAAGACATTGACACGGTGTTCTCGCATATGGTAAAAAATCCTGAGATCTTATGTTTCTCAGCGACTTTTCCAGCCCAACTTGAACAATTTACTAAGCGTTATTTAAATAATCCTAAGATTATTAGAGTAGATGATAAAAAAAGAGATCCAAAAATTAAACATATTTTAGTTCCTTGTAAGCACAAAGAATATAAAGAAAAGCTATTGGATTTATTGCCTTTAATTAATCCATATGTTTGTTTAATATTTGCCAATACTAAAACGGATGCTGATGAAACATACGAATATATGATTAATCATGGCTATAAAGCCTTACTTTTACATGGTGGACTAGAAAGTAGAGATAGACAAAAAGCTATTAAACTATTGTCTAGTAAACAATATACCTATGTTGTATGTTCTGATGTTGCTAGTAGAGGAATCGATGTTGATGGTGTAAGCCATGTTATTTCTTTAGGTTTTCCTAAGGACTTAGATTTCTATATTCATAGAGCTGGTAGAACTGGTCGAAATGAAAAAGATGGAACAGCTTATTGTTTATATAAAGAAGAAGATGTTAATTCGATTAGAAATCTAGAAAAAAGAGGAATTAACTTTTCTTGTAAAGATATTAAGAATGGTGAATTTAAAGATAGTAAGTCGCCAACTTATAAACATGTAAGAAAAAACGAAGAAGTTGAAAAGGCAATCGCGAAAACTTTAACCAAGAAAAACGAAAAGGTTAAACCTAATTATAAAAAGAAGAAACAAAGAGCGATTGATGAAATCAAGAGAAAACAAAGAAGAGATTTCATTAGAGGAAAAATTAAAGAAGAAAAAATAGAACGCTACAAAAAAGCGGCTAGAGCGAAAAAGGGTATTGAATAAACTCTTTTTCTTTTGGAGGGAAGTATGAATATTGGTTTTATATCTTTAGGATGTGCTAAAAATTTAGTAGATAGTGAAC
>CAVEWG010000233.1:0-2209 GCA_963619285.1 Oscillospiraceae bacterium
TTGTAGAATACAGAATTACTTCAAGAGGTGCTAAGGGTGTTAAGACAATCAACATCAATGAAACAAATGGCGATTTAGTTGCCCTTAAGGCTGTTAATGGAAATGAAGATGCCTTAATCATGAGAAATGATGGCGTCATAATTAGAATTTCTCTAGAACATGTTTCAACACTTGGTAGAGTTACAAAAGGTGTTAAATTAATTAAACCTGAAGAGAACACTTATGTTAAAACTGTTACCTTAATGGAACATGAAGAGGAAAGTGAAGAAGAGAGTGAATAGCTAATGTCATTAAGTTAACAATGGCATGAATTCAACTTTTACCAGAAGTTATAATAGCTTCTGGTTTTTTATTTTGCTAGAGCACTATTAAAAGAAGATTTTTAAAATCTTGAATATAAAAGATAAATTATATTTGTATGTTTCGTTTTATAATTTACTTGTTGTTAGTTGAATCTATATCCAAAGCTAACGAATGAATGTGATCTAACTGTCCTGATACTACTTCTATTTGGTCGTATAGGTAGTATTTCTTTGGCTATTAGATTCAAGAGATTAGGTGGTGCGCCGCCTTTTTTCTTTATACAAGACATAATTAAATACATAGCCATCGATATATTTACTTGATATTCATGTTTTCTTATAGTTTTCTTAAACTTTGTTTCTAATACTTTGTCAATAATAATCATTGATATATTAAACATAAGTAACTTAGCCCATATTTCTTGTTTTATAAAATCTCTTCTTTTGGAATGAGTAACATTTAAACTAACGGAATATTTAAGATGTCTATAAGATACTTCAATACCCCATCTTCGTTTATATAGCTCTTTAATATCGTTTGAATCAAACTCATCTTTAGGAATATTTGTGATAAGTGATTCATATTCTTCATCTTTACCGTTTATCTTTATTCTTACAACGCGATATGATGCATCATAAAAATAATTATTCTTATCAAGGTAATCAAAATGTTGGCTTGTCATAATTGAAATATATTTATGAGGCTGAGCTTTAACTTCTTTTGTTTGTTTATTAGTGAAAGTAACATCCATCTCTTTATCAAATTCGCTTTTTTTCGGAAGTGCTTTAAAACGTTTAAGAACAGAAGTGTTTGAGTTAATATCCTTAAGTCTAATCAAAAAATAGTTGCCAGTATGTCTAATGTGTTCAAACAGATTATAAGAAATATAATTTCTATCAGCTATAAAGATGGCTTTATCACCTTTATATCTTTCGGATAGTTCTATCATAGCTGCTCTTTCATCACTTGTTTTCACGCCCTGTATAACAGCGTCTAAATATCGATAATTCAACACATCGTATAAAGCATTTAGGTGAACTTGTGCCGCTGGCTTATTATTGGTTCCGTTACTTTTTATGGTATCTTTATCATTTTTATCTAAACTAATATTAATATCAGAACCATCAACAGCTAAAAGTCTATAGCCTTTATATGTATTAGTACATGGATAAGCTTTATTCATATAATCAATCAAATATTTAAACGTATTATCTTTTATCTTGGATCTAGATTCTATAAAACCGGGTGCAGATACTGTATTTAAATCTAAATCAAAATAATCATATAATTCTTTCTTTAAAGAATGACTAGTTAAAGACATAATAATTTTAATGTCATCTTTAAAAGATAACTTTCTCGGTTTCCTTGAAAAGTATGTGTTCTTAGTTAATAAATCAAGTTCATCTTTTTGCCGCTCCAGCTTATTTATTTGATTATTAAGTTTAGAGAATACTTCAATAGAGTGTCTACTCATAAGTTACCTCCATCAAAGTTTTCAAACTGCTCAATTTATTAATTGAGTGACATATCATGTTTTCTTTCTTCATCTTCTTTTACCTCCGCTCATACTTCTCTATGTATGCGCTGAGTGTAACGAAGCGCCCGAAATTCCTAAAAATGTCAATAGTTTTTAAGAAAAAAATCATAAATAAAAAAGGTACCCATATTTTTATATGAATACCTTACAAGGCCATTCAATCTAATGCCACTAACTTAATGACATTAACCAACAAGTTGTCTTTCTCCTGCTATAGGATCAGATACGGCCCCAAATGTATGAATGTTTCTTGCTATTTCAAAAGAAACCATAAATAAGGCAACAACGCCAATTATAATTGGACAAAATACATAAACACTTAAACCATCTTTATGTTTAATTCTATTTATCAATAACGCGATACTGAAT
>CAVEWG010000234.1:0-2202 GCA_963619285.1 Oscillospiraceae bacterium
GTTGAAATGCCTGTTAACTGGTGTGAAGAGCTAGGAACTGTTTTAGCTAATGATGAAGTAATTGATGGCAAATCAGAAAGAGGTGGCTATCCTGTTGTTAGAAAGAATATGAAACAATGGATTATGGATATTCCGGCTTTTGCCGAACAATTACTTGATAATTTAAATACACTTGATTGGCCAGAATCTACCAAGGAGATGCAAAGAAACTGGATTGGTAAATCTATTGGTGCTGAAGTAACTTTTAAGATTGATGGAACTAATAAAGACTTTACTGTCTTTACAACAAGATGTGATACTTTATTTGGGGCAACTTATTGTGTATTATCACCAGAGCATCCTCTTGTTGATTTAATTACTACTGATGATAAAAAAGAGGCAGTAAATGCTTATAAAAAAGCATGTGCACTTAAGTCTGAGATGGAAAGAACAGAATTAAATAAAGATAAGACTGGTGTCTTTACTGGTGCTTATGCCATTAATCCTGTTAATGATAAAAAGATTCCTATTTGGATTTCTGACTATGTACTTATGACCTACGGCACAGGTGCTATTATGGCTGTTCCTGCTCATGATGAAAGAGACTATGCCTTCGCTAAGAAGTTTGACATTGAAATCATTCCAGTAATAGAGGGTGGAGATATTTCAAAGGAAGCTTATACAGGTGATGGTGTACATATTAATTCTGGATTCTTAGATGGCTTAAATAAACAAGAGGCAATCGATAAGATGATTGAATATCTTGTATCTAATGGCGTTGGCAAAAAGAAAGTAAACTATCGTATCAGAGAATGGATTTTTGCGCGTCAAAGATATTGGGGTGAACCAATTCCCGTAATTCATTATGAAGATGGAACAATTGGTGTATTAGATGATAGAGATTTGCCTCTAATTCTTCCAGAACTAGAAGATTACAGTCCAAGTAAAACCGGCGCACCTCTTGATAAGGCAACTGATTGGGTAAATGTTACTTACCATGGTAAAAAAGGAAAACGTGAGACTTCAACAATGCCAGGATCTGCTGGTAGTAGCTGGTACTTTATTAGATACATTGATCCACATAATGATGATTGTATTTGTGATCCAAAATTAATGGAACATTGGCTTCCAGTTGACTTATATATTGGTGGTCCAGAACATGCTGTTGGACACTTGTTGTATTCAAGAATGTGGAACAATTTCTTACATAATGAAGGAATAGTACCAGTAGCTGAGCCATTTAAAAAATTAGTTCACCAAGGCTATATCCTAGGTTCTAATGGCATTAAGATGGGCAAACGTTTCCCTGAATATGTTGTTAATCCAAGTGATGTTGTAGACCAATATGGCGCTGATACACTTAGACTATATGAAATGTTTATGGGACCTTTAGAGGCTGATAAACCATGGTCTAGCCAAGGCTTAGAAGGAGCACATAGATGGCTTGAAAGAGTTTATCGTTTAGTGGTTGATGAAAGTAAGATCGTTGATACAAATGATGGAAAACTAGATTATTCATATAACTTTACAGTTAAGAAAGTAAGTGAAGACATTGAAAATCTTTCTTTAAATACTGCTATATCACAAATGATGATTTTCATTAATGATTGTTATAAAGAAGGAAAAGTATATAAAGAATATCTAGTTAACTTTGTACAAATGCTGTCACCTTGGGCACCACATCTATGTAACGAAATGTATGAGATGCTTACAGGTAAAACTGATTTAGCATATAGAAGTTGGCCAACATATGATGAAAGTAAACTTATAAAAGCAGAAAAAGAAGTAGTTGTCCAAGTAAATGGTAAAGTAAGAGCTAAGTTTACTATTAATCAAGACGCTGATGATGAAACTATTTATAATGAAGCTCTAAAACAAGAAAACGTTATTAAGTTTATTGATGGCCAAGAAATTAAGAAACATTTTGTCATCAAAAACAAGATGGTTAATATTGTTGTTTAATATATTAAATGTCCTCCTAAAGTTATGCCTTAGGAGGACGTTTTTACATATGAATGCGTTGTTATTGAAAATTTAATATGTGAAAACATGTTAGATTCTAACAAACATACTATAAAAAGAACTTATTTTGTAATGATTGTTTATATTGGCTATTGATTATATTTATTTTTATCTGCTTTTCTTGACTAATGCAGGGTTTTAATTAAATAGTCATAAAACTTGTAATATATAGCTTAAAAAACATCATAAAACTTGTAATAT
>CAVEWG010000235.1:0-2186 GCA_963619285.1 Oscillospiraceae bacterium
TTTTCACTTACTAACACACTAGGTCCAATCTTCTTGGCTTGGGCATGTGTGATATCAAATGTAGTTGGTATCCTAATTTATTTAGTAATGATCAAAACCAACCAAGAACATTCTTTTTGATGTATTCAATAAAGATTGGGCCACAGTAACATCTAAAACCATTGATAATTTTAATTCTTGTACGATAAGTTGGGGATAACTTGGAACTATATGGAACAAAAAAACAGTGACAGTTTTTATCCATCCCACAAGATACATCAGTGAATATCAAACAACAATGGCTTCTTTACAATTAATTTCTTTGATAAAGGAGACTTAGCCCATATCGATTCTCATTCTGGTCGCAATGAAGACAAGATAAAGAACGCAAGTCTAAGTCTTATTAAATTTGAGAACAGTGTATCCTTTAAGGAAGCTAAACTTACTTTCTTATGTAAGAAACTATATGTTCATCAATTTAATAGAGTTAATTTAAGTAGACATACAAGAATATTACGCATCTATGCCTGATACTTATCCCGATTTTAATGGAGGACGACAACTCCAGATCGTCTTTGTAGGTGAGATTATATCTTGCCAGCAAACCACGCAACAATAAAGAATAACGCAAAGCCAAACAAATAAATCAAGCCGATGATTGATAATGCTTTTAACCATAGCTTCACTTTATGTTGTTTGGTGTTTACTAATTTATAGTTCAATAAACCAAAGAATGGTGTTGTGATAAATGAGGCAATCATCGCAAATCTTAACATTGTCGCAACATTACCAGAAAACAAATAAACAATTATTAAAGATATTATTGATGTTAAAGATATCCATATTGATAATGATTTTTTAGAATTCTCTTTTTTATTAAGCAATAATCTTAAAGCTTCATCATTGGCTCTAGAATAACCATCTACTACCGTAAGAACTGTTCCAAATATACATAAGAAAGCGATAAAAGTTATCAACAACCTAGACCAATCACCAAATACAGATGCATACATATTTACAAATTGCGCAATATAGGCTGCTGATGCACTATATACTTCTTCACCATTTCCATATTGAATAAGTGCACCTAGGGCGCAAAATACTAAAGCCAATACGGCAGTGGTAATGTAGCCTACATTGAAATCAAATGTCGCATCTAACTCAGACATATCATCAACTTGTTTTCTTTTTTCTACTTGCCACATTGAATTGATTGCTGATATTTCAATTGGACAAGGCATCCAGCCCATTAAAGAAACAATAAAGGGTAAAGCTGACATACACCAAGGATTTGGTTCTACAAAGTTAGGCGCATATTCACGATGAGTAAACATAGCGATAATAACCGCAACAACAGTTGCTAAAGTAAGAGAGGTCATTACCCACTTAGCTAATTTATCTAAAAACTTATAGCCACCAATTAGTAACATTGCCCAAATTATGACAATGATGATTGTTGTTAGTTGAAACAGTGATAAACCAAAACCATTTGGTGATACGTTATATAAAATAGCCGCGCATAATATGCCTACAGCAGCTGTATTAATTAGTGCTGAAAAGACATTTAAGATAAAGAAAATAATTAACCAAGCTTTTCCTTTTTCATAGTAGCCTTCAATTAGACTTTTATTATTTTCCATGGTGTATTGTGATCCAAATCTAAAGAAAGGATACTTTAACACATTAATCAAAACTATCAATAAAGCAAGTTTCCATCCATATATAGCACCCGCTTGAGTTGAAGAAACAATATGTGATCCTCCTACTGCTGCTGAAGCTAGTAAGATGCCTGGACCCAAGGCTTTCATTTTACTTTTCCATGTTGATTTTTGTGTATAATCCGCCATCTAAAAATCCCCTAACTAAAATAATATTTGTATTATAACTTAAAAAGAGGCATCACAACCTCTTCTTAGCTACCACATGATAATAATCATCATTGTCTATCACTAGTTCTACATCTAAATATTTATTCATAATAGATGCTAGCTTTTCACCACTTAATAAGTCTCTTGAATAATCACTAGCTTTACCTTCATGGTGTTTATTGATTCTTGCCCTACTCATTCCATGGGCAATATTTAGATACCCGTTTTCATTTAATAAAGAAGCTAAATGCTTAATCAAAGCATCTGGATCTATAAAATGGGGAAATGCATTATAGATGACAATGTTATCAAACTTATCATCTTTATATTCTTCTACAT
>CAVEWG010000236.1:0-2168 GCA_963619285.1 Oscillospiraceae bacterium
TTTTTCTTTGATTTAAATCAAAAGCTTTAAGTATTGTCTTTTGTGTTTTAGATAAGGCGTGGTCAAGTCTATAATCACCATGCCCATATTTAATTATTTCTATTTTTTCAAGTTCTTTTATAGCTGCTGGTACAGTCATGTAATTATATTTTTTCTTATCTTTCTTCATTTGTTCTATTAAGTTAACATATATCTTAGACCTAACAATTAAGGCTACAAATTCTATGAACACTTTAGAACGAACTGATTCTGTACTATATACTCTTTCTGCTCTTTGTCCAAGATATGATTTATCTCCCCTAAATAATTTTTCTGAATCATCTCTACTCTTATATAAGAGTAAGGCATCTTTGGCAGTCATTTCACTTGATGAGACAATACAAAAATAACCACAGGTTTTAATATCTTCTTCGATTACTTCATTTCTTGGTATGGCAGTTACTAGTTTTTGGTCTTTTTTTCCTTTATGCCAATAGACAAGATCAAAGTAATGATTATAGGTATCTGTTAATGTTGGATTTTGGCCAACATAGTCATTAAGCTTATCTTGCATTACTGATATCTTTTCTATAAGTTCAGCTTTCTCACTAGCTGCCTTATAAGAATTAAAGTAAATATGGATATATCTATCTTTTTGATCACCTTTAAATAATGGGCGTTTTACTGTTGTGCCATTAACTTCATATTCAGTAATCATACTATTAAAGTCATCTTCAAATGTCCCATGTTTTTCTAAAACAATACTTTTAACAAGTTTTTTCATTCCTTTAAGCATAATAATAAAATCATAGTGTGACTCATCCATATAGTGAATATTAGGTTCACTAAAATATCCTCTATCAAGAATAAAGCCAACTTTCTTATAACCAAAGCTTTTAATCTTATCAACCATTAGTCCAAGTTGAACAATATCGGTAATACTTCCACCATATATTTCAAAAATAAGAGGTAATCTATTTGTCCTATCATAGGCAATGGCAGTATTAATTATTGTATCTGGAATACCACTTTTTGAATGTCCTGTTTCTACAAAATCTATATCACCAGCTTGGCATTTCTTATTAGTGGAATCATAAGAAATATAAATCCTTTCATTATGATTTCTTTTTTCATTCCAAGAATTTAAAAATTCAATACTATCATCTATCTTAATCTTTTTTAGAAAATCAGAAATAGTTGAATCACTATACATCTTCATATCTTCAGTAAACAAAGGATGATCAAAAGTGTAGTCTTGATAATATTGTGATGCGTTATTTTCATATATGATTGTATAAGCTATTAAATCTAAGAATAATCCATACTTATCACCAATAATATTTTTTAACATATTATCAAGATCATATTCTTTAATAATTTTTTCTATGACTGCATAAGCTCCTATCTTTAAACAAGAACTTCTAGAAGAACTAGATAATTCAGGAAGATTTCTTTCTGGAAAATATTTAAGATAATTACCATTTGGATACATCTTAGTTTTATCATCACTTGTTACTTTCCCTATACAAGCTCTTTTGGTTTCGTTATATCTTTTATCACGCCTATAGTTATTTTCATATTGATAATACACATAAGATTTTTCTTTAATTTTCTTGATTGAAACCTTACCTGAAACAGGTATTTCAACTATACAATTTAACTCCATAAATATCACACTTTCATAGGGATAATTATCCCTATGAAAATTATATCATAGATATTTAAAAAGAGCGAAATAATCGCTCTATTACTGCATATTTTTAATATTCATTATCTTTGAGGGATAACTTTACTGGAAGTTAAGGTTAACACTAAAGCATTTATGCCATCAGGGAGACATTGATAATTTGTATACTTTAGAGTATACTAATCGTAAGTATACAAATATTTGGGGGACTTATGGTTGGTAGAGAAGAAGAATTAACTTTTTTAAAAGATTTATATGATAGTGATAAGTTTGAGTATTTGGTAATGTATGGAAGAAGAAGGGTTGGGAAGACGACAATTCTTCAAGAGTTTTCTAAAGAGTGTAATTCTATATTTTTTCCTGCTAGAGAAAAAAATGATGCGTTAAATTTAGAAGATTTTTCTAAAGTAGTTCAATATCATTTTGATAATAACTTTATTGCTTCTTTTAAAAGTTGGGAAGAGGCTTTTAATTATATAGATACAAAGGCTAATAAAAGAAC
>CAVEWG010000237.1:0-2153 GCA_963619285.1 Oscillospiraceae bacterium
TGGGTTACAAAGTGTCATAGTGAAGGCACATCGATTAAACAAATTGGTAATAACTGTAGATTTCGCTTGAGTTGGCCAAGCATTTCGTTATAGACTGGCCAAATGTTTTGCATTAACTGGCTAAGCGTTTTGGATAAACTGGTTCTTATATAAATACGATATTGATTAACTCTCCTTTTGTGGGTTGTATAGTTAATTTGTAGTTAGCTATTAACTTATGAAAGGAGATTTTTTATTATGCAAGACTACAAAACAATTATGCAGGTAATAAACTTGAGAATAGTTTTAAAAATACCTCGCGAGAAATGTAAGGGTAGGTGCAAACTTGGTAACGGCACTTATCAACGTATTGAAGAAAGGTTTAGGGAAAGCGGTAAATCTTATGATGATTTATTAGCTATGAATCATGATGATGTTGTATCTCTTTTTTATCCTGAAACTAATATCAGGAAAAAGAAAATACCACTACCTGATTTTGAAAAAGTTCATAAGGCTATTTCTAAACAATCCTCAACTTTATTCTTAGAATGGATGGAATATAAAAAAGATAATCAAGATGGTTATCAATACACCCAGTTCTGTGAATACTATAAACGTTTCATTAAAGAAAGATATGGTGATGATGTATCAATGGCTGTTAATAGAGTGCCTGGTGAAAAGCTTTACATCGACTGGGTAGGACTAAGACCTAGGCTTGTCTTTGATCAAGGAAGCCAAACACTTAAAGAAGTTCACTTCTTTGTAACCTCGATGGGCGTTTCTAATTTAATTTATGTTAAAGCTTACGAAAATGAGAAACTTCCTAATTTCATAGATGGAACCAAATGTTCCTTAGAGTATCTTGGTGCTGTTCCTAAATACTTGGTTCCAGATAATCTAAAAGCAGCGGTAACCAAGCACACAAAAGATGAATTAATAATTAACGCCGCATATGAAGATTTAGAGAATCACTATGGAACGATTATCTTGCCTCCTCCAAGTAGAAAACCTAAAGGTAAACCAACAGCTGAGCGTTATGTGAAATTTGTTGAAACAAGAATTATTCCGATTCTTTTAAAGAATACTTATTCAAGTTTTGAAGCTTTAAACAATAAGCTATTTGATTTGGTTGAAAAATCTAATAATGAATATTCCAAGAAATTAAAGACAATTAAAAAAGAAACTTTTGAAGCATATGATAAACCAGCGATGAATCCTTTACCACAAGTCTCATTTACGATGGTTGATTACAAGTATGTCTCAAAAGTTCCAAATAACTATCATGTCGAATATGATGGTCACTATTATTCTATTCCTTTTGCCTACGCTGACAAATCGGTAATGATTAAAGCCACCTTTACCGATATCAAGATTGTGGATATGAATAACTCTTTAATATTTAAACATTCAAGAAGCTATAAACCGTTTCCTAAATACATCACAGAAGAATCGCATATGCCTTCAAGTCATAGATTCTATAACGAAATAAATAATTCTAGTGGTGAAGATTTTTTAAAACGAGCTAGTAGAATTGGCCCCAATATGGCTAAGCTATGTAAATCAGTTATGTATTCTTTTAAGCATGAGGAACAATCTTATAATTCTTTAAACGGCATCATTCATTTGTGTGATGGCCTTTCTTATGTAATGTGCGATGAAGTAGCTAAAAATTGTCTTGAAGCAGGATGCGCTTCATATTACTACTTTAAGAAAGCATTAACTATGACAATTGATTCTAAAGATAAGAATAAGAATGATTTACCAAGACACAATAATATCAGAGGAAAGGACTTTTACAAATAATGGAAGATGTAATAGATAAATTAAGAAAGCTTCATTTATCATCGATGGTAGAAGCTTATCAAGCTCAAATAGAAAATCCTAATAGTGACCTAAGAAGCTTTGATGATAGGTTTAAAGAAATCGTCAATTACGAATGGGATGCAAGATATAACAAGAAAATAAACAGATTCATAAAGAAAGCTACTTTAAAGTATCCTGATGCCGACTTTGACGAATCAATATATGAAGCTGATAGATTACTTGATACTAAAGCCATAGAAGCTTTATGTGAACTAACCTGGATTAGAGATGCAAGAAATATCTTGATAACCGGTTCTACTGGCGCAGGTAAGACTTATCTAGCTAATGCCTTGTGTATTACAGCCATAAGA
>CAVEWG010000238.1:0-2133 GCA_963619285.1 Oscillospiraceae bacterium
ATAAGAAATAAAGAAGGGCATATAGAACAATTATTACAAAGTGAAAGAGATTTAACTAATCAATTAAATATGAAATTTATTAATAGATTAATTAACAAAATACTTCCTAGGGGAACAAGAAGAAGAAAGTTCTTTAAATTATTAGGCAAGTCTATAAAACATCCAGTAAAGGCTTTAAAGGCTTTAAGTCCTAAACATATAGCTACCTTATTTAGGGAATTAAAAAATGGTGATGTAGAACTGTTGGAGACACAATTTAATTTGCGTGTATTGGGCGCAGAGATTCATCCTGTTGAAGTTCAAATGTCTGAGATTAACGAAGAAAAGAAAATTGAAGATTATGATAAATTGGTATTTAAACAATTTGATAGTCCTTTAGTTAGTATTGTTATTCCTGTATATAATCAATTTAATTATACTTATTTATGTTTAAAGAGCATTTTAAAAAACAGTGGTGATATTGAATATGAAATTATAATTGCCGATGATTGTTCTACAGACTTTACAAAAGATATTACAAAAGTTGTAGAGGGAATTAATATTCAAAAGACGCCAAGTAATTTAAGGTTTTTATTAAATTGTAATAACGCCGCTAAGGCTGCAAGAGGACAATATATATTGTTCTTAAATAATGATACACAGGTGCAAGATAATTGGTTAAAACCTCTTGTTGATCTAATTGAAAGTGATTCAAAGATTGGTATGGTTGGTTCAAAACTTGTATATCCTGATGGCCTTTTACAAGAAGCCGGCGGTATTCTTTGGAAAGATGGAAGTGCGTGGAACTATGGAAATCGTCAGGATACTAATGTCTCTGAGTTTAATTATGTAAAAGAAACCGACTACATTTCTGGTGCTGCTATTATGATTAAACACTCTTTGTGGAAAGAACTAGGTGGCTTTGATGAATTGTTTGCTCCAGCATATTGTGAAGATTCTGACTTAGCTTTTCAAGTTAGAAAAGCAGGATATAAAGTGTTATATCAACCAAAATCAGCTGTCGTACATTTTGAAGGCGTATCTAATGGCACCGATGTAAATTCTGGTTTAAAATCCTATCAAGTAGAGAATTCAAAGAAATTCTATAATAAGTGGAAAGATGTATTGGAAAAGGAACATGAGGAAAATGGTGTTGATGTGTTCCATGCCAGAGATAAGAGCTTTAATAAGCCATGTATCTTAATTGTTGACCACTATGTTCCAACTTTTGATATGGATGCTGGTAGTAAAACTGTTTATGCTTATATCAAATTATTTGTTAGTCAAGGATATAACGTTAAGTTTATTGGTGATAATTTCTATCAAAGCGAGCCATATACAACAGCTTTACAACAATTGGGTGTAGAAGTATTGTATGGCCCATATTATGCAAAACATTGGCAAGAATGGATTAAAGACAATTCAAAGTCTTTTGATTATATCTTGTTAAATAGACCGCATATTTCTGTTAAGTACATTGATTTTGTGAAAAAAAATACAAATGCTAAAGTTATATATTACGGCCATGATTTAGCTTTCTTAAGACTAGCGCGTGAAGCGGAAATTACTGGCGAAAAAAGCTTTTAAATGATTCTAAGCAATGGAAAGAAATCGAACTTTCATTAATGAGAAAAGCTGATATGACATACTATCCTAGTGAAATAGAGATAAATGTTATTCATGATTGCGATAAAAAGATTAACGCAAAAGCAATTCCTGCTTATTTGTTTGATGATGTAACAAACAGCAATTATTCAGCTGATGATAGAAAAGATTTAATGTTTATTGGAGGCTTTGCTCATAGACCAAATATTGATGCGGTAGAGTGGATGGCTAAAGAAATCATGCCTTTACTTAGAAGTAAACTTCCTGGAGTTAAGATTCACATTATTGGAAGTATGATGCCAGATAGTTTTAAAAATTATGAGAAAGATGACTTTGTCCTAGAAGGAAGACTATCTGATGAAGAGCTTGAGAATTTCTATAAAAAAAGCAGAATGGTTATCGTACCACTAAGATATGGAGCTGGCATAAAGGGAAAGGTAATAGAAGCTATGAAAAATGGCGTTCCTGTTATAACGACTTCTTGTGGTGCTGAGGGTATAACTAATTCTTCTAAGGCATTACTTGTAGCTAATGAGCCTAAAGATATAG
>CAVEWG010000239.1:0-2124 GCA_963619285.1 Oscillospiraceae bacterium
TATGGTATAAGTGCTGATGATCTTCAAATGATTCCAATTTATGTTGGTCATGATGGTGAAGAAAATGCTGCATTATGTTCTGGTACTGAATCACATTGGGCAGTATCTAACTTAGCTAGTGAAGAAGATCAAAAGGCTACTTTAGATTTCATGAATTGGGTTGTTACTTCTGATGAAGGTACTACAATGATGGCTGAACAATTTGGCCCTATTCCTTTCAAGAATGCTAAAGAACCTGAAAATGTATTCTTCGCTCAAGCTAATGAATTACTTGCTGAAGGTAAATACAATGTAAGTTGGGCATTTAACTATACTCCATCTGTTGATGACTTCAGAGCAGGTTTAGTTTCTGCATTAAAACAATATGCAATCGATGGCAACTGGGAAGGAGTCAAGATGGCATTTGTTGAGGGTTGGAATAACTTGCTAGCTCAAGAATCTGAATAAATTAGTTTATTAATAGGGGGCTCTATTAGCCCCCCTTCTTCTTATATTTTGTTTTAAGTAATTGATGATTGTTTAAAAGAGAATAAAAGGGGAGATTTATGAAAAAGAAAAAGAAGTACACTGCTCATGATAGCAACGCACTAAGTAGTGAACTAATCATCAAACCAATTAAGAGAAAAGTTTGGTTGTTTTTAATACCAACTTTTGTTTGTTTTGTGATTGGGTTTGTATGGCCATTCGCTAGTGGTGTGTATTTGTCATTTTGTCAATTTAAGTTAATTAGAGAAGCACTATTTATTCCGCTTGACAAGATAAAGGATGTTTGGGTTGGTTTATCTAATTATGCAAGAGCACTAAGTGATCCATCATTTAAACAAGCCTTTATTTATACTGCTGAATATGCGGTAGTAAGTGTTGTGGTTATTAATGTGTTTGCCTTCTTCTTGGGTTATTTGTTAACACTTAAGATTAAGGGTAGTAATATCTTTAGGGCAACTTTCTTTATGCCTAATTTAATTGGTGGTATCGTACTAAGCTACATTTGGCAATTAATATTCAATGGTATTTTAATTAGATACAATACATACTTAACTGCTAATGCGACTTTTGGCTTCTGGGGGCTAGTAATTTTAATGGCTTGGCAACAAATTGGTTATATGATGATAATTTATATCGCTGGTTTCCAATCTGTTTCTGAAGACATCTTAGAGGCCGCAAGAATTGATGGTGCTGGCAAGTGGAAAATCTTATTTAAGGTTATCGTACCTAATATGATGACTACCGTTAGTATTTGTATGTTCTTGTCTTTGACTAATTCATTTAAGTTGTTTGATCAAAACTTAGCTTTAACAGGTGGTGCTCCTGTTATTACTACTGCTGATGGCCAAATTAAAATGACAGAAATGTTGGCGTTAAATATTTCTAATTCATTTAATAAGATTAATTCTTGGGCTAAGGGTACGGCGCAAGCGAAGGCTGTTATCTTCTTTATCTTGGTTGCGACTATTTCTTTATTACAATTAAAGGCTACTAGAAGTAAGGAGGTACAACAATAATGAAAAAAGAATCTTCTTTAAAAAGAGAAAAGATTAAGGCTTGGATTATTACTATCGTTCTTACTTTAACAAGTCTTGCGTGGGTTATGCCTATTGTGATAGTTCTTATGAACTCGTTTAAGAGCAAGGGCTCTATCGCACTAGAAACATTTAAGCTTCCAACAAGTGAGAATTTTGTTGGTTTTCAAAACTATGTAAATGGTATTACTTCTGGTAACTATAGTTTCTGGGATTGTGTTAAGTATTCAATTATTATTACTGTTTTATCAGTTGCGTTAATTCTAATTTGTACATCAATGGCTGCTTGGTATATTTCTCGTGTTAATTCTAAGTTTGCCAAGTTTGTGTATGCGTTATGTACATTCAGCATGATTGTTCCTTTCCAAATGGTTCAATTTACTTTGTCTAATACTGCTAGTATGCTTCATTTAAATACGCCATATACAATACCGGTTGTTTATCTTGGATTTGGTGCGGGTTTAGCGATATTTATGTTTACAGGCTTTGTTAAACAAATACCACTAGAGATAGAAGAGGCTGCAGTAATGGATGGTTGTACCCCGGTTAAGACTTTCTTTAAGGTAGTGCTTCCAATGTTGTCTCCTTCTTTAATTTCTGTTGG
>CAVEWG010000240.1:0-2090 GCA_963619285.1 Oscillospiraceae bacterium
ATCTTCACTGAAATATTTACCTATTTCGCCATCACTAAACAATTGATCTACTCCATTGCACATTGCGCCTTTAATACTATTTTGTCCCTTAGAATAAGCTAAACGTGAATGGATAGAACTAGGATAAGAATAACCATAGCCCCATATAAAAGACATGTTTAAAGTATTTAAACCAAGTATATAGTTAATCATCTCGCTTGCCTTAACTACATATCTTTCATCTTTTAAATATCTGCTGCCTAAAAGTAACTCATTAATAGCTTCTGATACATGAGCATTAGAACCCCACATATAAGATGAATATGGATAAGCATATACATTGTTGGCGGCACCTTCACAAATGCTGTCACACTCACTTTTTAATTTATCTTTAACAGCATTATAGAAATTGCTATTGTATTCAAGACTATCTAATAGAATTGTATACGCATATACTCTACAATTCGCAACTCTATCATCTGTATCGATGCCATTATTCATTAAATCAATACACAAGTCTTTATATTTATCTTCCTTAGTTAACTTATAAGCCATTGCATAAGCAAATAAACGCTCATCTGATTCATCTTCCACATAATAAGTTCCAACATCAAAACCATCAGGATTTATTTCATTTGAAGCGCTTTTATTATTTACTAAAAAGATAATCGCTTTATTAAAAGCATCCAAACACTTATTAGCTAGATCAGGATTAGAATCCTTAAAAGCTTCATATGCTAAACCTGTAATACCTGCAAAAGAAGCTGTACATGAAGTCCAACCATATAGTAAATATGTTTCTTGATTATCTAATTCAGGAGAAATAAAGTTTGCAAAACTTTTACTTACAACCTTGTTATAGACAGAACCATCACTCTTTTGTAGCTTCAAGATATAGTCTAATCCATATTCAATTTCATCAACTAATGCTGAATCAGTATTCTTGCCATACATATAAGAAAACAATAAATCGGCTATTACTTTATTTTCAACAATTGTATACTTGCCATAATCTCCTGCATCATGCCATCCGCCAGTAGTATCAATATAGTTTTCATTTGTATAAGAAAAAACCTTGCTGGCAGAAGTATGACATACAGGATGGCCAAGTACTCCCTGGGTGTCGAATCCGCAACGTTGTACATATATCGCATTTAACGCATCACTTAATAAAGAATCATATGCTTCACTTATAGTAAAAGTATTTGAGTAACAACCAAATTCACTCTTTATATAATAAGAACCACTATCTTTTAAATCACCAAAAAAGCCCTTGTATAGCCATTCATTAGTATCATTTTCAAATAATGCTTCTGATATATCCCCTACATATACTAGATCATCATTGGAATTATATACACCAAAATAATTTCCCGGGTTATTTCTAAACACTACTTGTTTCTCTAAGTTATCTAAATAAGTAACCTGATTAATTAAAGCTCCATATTTTTTATTATCGCTATCTATATTGAACCCATCAATAACAACATCACTATTATCACCAGTAAAGGTAAATGAGATTATAGTTTCATAGTTTGTATCATCTAAACTAAATGGTAATGAAATAATACCGGGCTCGAATCGTGATTCCAAGTAAACTCCATCGTTTGAATAAACTTTAACATTGCCAGCTACGTTACAACTAAAAGATAATGTATGGTTTCCACTTTTAAGCATAATAGAAGCACTATTTAAACTCACTTCACCACTATTGATATGAATAGTTTTCTTATTTAATTCGCTATTAAAGCTGCCATCTCCATCAAAACTCCAAGCACTATTCTTATCAAAAGGCTCGCTATATTCCTTTAATGACTCATATGGCAAATTATCATAATTGTATACATTAATGATTTCTTCGGTTGGTTCGCTAGTTTCTGTTTCAGTAGATTCGGTTTCCTCTATTTTAGTATTAGTACTGCAACCAAATAACATTAATACTATTAATATAATTAATATTTTTTTCATTTAACTCCTATAGAAAACTCGTTGACTAGCAACGAGTTTATTATAACTAATTATTGATTTTCAGAATCGCCTTGGCCTTCTCCGTTTGAGCTTTGTTGCTGATCTGTGTCATCTTTTTGTTCAGAATTATCCGGCGTCACAGC
>CAVEWG010000241.1:0-2080 GCA_963619285.1 Oscillospiraceae bacterium
GCATGTATGGTGGTAACTTTGAGTCATCAGACTTTATATATAGGTGGTTTTAATATGAAGAAAGTGTTATCTTTTTTACAAATTATCGTTAAATCGGTCCTAATTCTTATTTGTACTTTCTTTATCTATAACATCTTAAACTATATGTTTCTTAATAAAGATGTATTTAGAAACGAAAGTTTTCATTCGCTTCCTGAAGATACATTAGATATTGTTGTGTTAGGTTCATCAAATGCTCAATATTCTTATGTACCTGAATTCACTTATCTAGATAATGGACTTTATTCATATGTATTAGGTAGTGCTTGTCAACCAATTAAGGTTTCTTATCAAATGTTAAAAGAAACACTTAAAACCCAAAGCCCAAAACTAGTCGTATTGGAAGTATATACAACAATGCCTATAAGTAGCGTATGTGGCGATGATAGCTGTTACGTACTTGCGGGATATCAAATGAGAGGAAAAGAAAGGGAAGAGACTTTCAATTATCTTGATTCTTCTAAAGCTGAAGAATACAACAATGAGTTTATTAACAATCATAACAATTGGCGTAATATAACTTCTTTGGATGAACTCAAGCCACTTGATGAAAACAAGGTTGATACTACAAGTATTGATACTTCTTTTGGCTTTATTTTTAACTGGATGGGACATGACTACACAAATAAGTGGTTCCCAAATGTATATGAAGAAGATTTAGATGTTCAACTAGATTCTGAGGATTTGCAAGCTTTAAACGATATATTAGCTTTATGTAAAGAAAACGATATAGAACTTCTTCTATATAAAACCCCTATCGACTCTATTTCTCAAGAGGATCAAAGCTATCTACATAAAGTTTGGCAATGGGCTGATGAAAATGATGTAAAGTACATAGATTTTATAGAGTTAGCACCTAAACTTGGACTATATATCAATGAATATACCGATTCAATACATGCTTACATGAATGGTGCTGGTGTAATGACTAACTATATTGATGATTTCATTAAACATAACTATTCATTTAACCATGTAGAAAATGAAATTTGGGAAAACATAATGACAAATGTTAGTTATTCCTTTACACAAATCTATATGGATTATGAGTATAGCCCAATATATTACGCAATTCGTGTAAGAAACTATGATAAGTTAAAGGTTGTATCTATCAAAAATATTAGTTCTAATCCTAGTTACTACAGTCAAATCATTGAGAATCTTGGTCTAAGCAAAGATGAAAACAGTGATAATCTATACGCAATAATGTATGGAGATCAAGTATTAATGTCTAGTGGTTATGGTTTTGACTATGACTATGAAGGCAATTCCTTTGTGTTTAATGAAAACGGTATTTATTTAAATGACGTACAAATATCCATAAGAGATGACTATAACATTATCGTTTTTGGCGATATTAACACATATTGTATAGGCAAATAACAAAATTATAGTTTTTGAGTTTATAATATTTTTATGACTTCAAAGACTAAATTAAATATATATAGTATTGCACAATTACTATTGATACTTTACCACGCTTTTGATAGCGCGGATTTCATTCCTACTGATGTTGTAAATGTTTTTATCAACTTTGGCAAAATCGTTCTTTTCGCGTTAATCATTTCCGATTTTATATTGAAACCGTTCACCAAAAAGAGCCTATGTTTGACTCTAACTGCTATCCTTTTTGGAATAGTATTTACAATCACATCAGGTAATGAAGAATTCTTGTTGATAATTCTAGCTGCCTTAGCCGCAAGAGACTTAAATATGGATAAAGTTATCGCAAGAGACCTTATTCTAAGAACAGTTGTTCTGACCGCTTTGTTTATTGCGTTTACTGCAAACGCTACTCCAGAAACTTGGCAAGTTGGTAGAATATCTATGGGTTTGTACCACCCCAATACACTAGGTGGCATGTTGATGGTTATAGGCATAGAGATGATGTATGTCTTTAGAAAGACTAAAAATCCTTTACCTTACTTGTTTTGTGCATTATTGTTATATTTTAACTGGAATGTATGTAAAAGTAGAACAAGCTTAGGTGTATTAGCCTTTGCGATGATTTGTTTCATATTAATGAAACTTAATCTAAATC
>CAVEWG010000242.1:0-2078 GCA_963619285.1 Oscillospiraceae bacterium
CAATAAATATATCAGCAAGATAGTCAATGTTGATACATTAGAATACAAGATAATTGATTTTCCAATTTATTCTTTAAGCAAAGATAAAAAGTTTGCGTTAAGTTTAAACTTTTCTAGACTCGCTAAGCTTAGAAAAGACTATGGTTACTTTAATTTATCATATGATAAATTACCTAGTAATGAAGAAGATGGCATCTATTATGTAGATATTGAAAATAATACACATGAACTATGGCTAAGCCTTAAAGATATTATTGATTTTAAGACAAGAGATAATATGATAGGAGCAATTCATAAAGTGAATCATATTGATATATCGCCAAATAGTGATAAAGCAATCTTCTTACATAGATGGTTTGTAGGTAAAACTAAATATACTAGATTATTATGTGTAGATATTAAAACTAAGAAGTTACATTTATTAGCCGATAATGATATGGTTTCACATATGTGTTGGATAAATAATGATGAAGTATTTGGCTTCTTAAAAGGAAACAATAATAAAGATGGCTACTTCTTTATTGATATGAATGGTAATCAAAGACAAATTGTTAATCAATATTTAATCGATGATGGCCATCCTACAGTAATTAATAAAAGATATATCGTAACGGATTCTTATCCTGATTATACTTGTAAGTCTAAGTTATTTTTAATTGATTTAGAAAACAATAATGTACAAATAATAGGTAGATTTTATTCACCTAAGAAATATCAAGACGATAAAAGATGTGACTTACATCCTAGAAAGGATTGGGGTTCGAACCTTATCAGTATCGATTCAGTATGTAATGGTATAAGAAATATCTACCATATTGATATAAGCAAACTTATTGATAATTAGCTTTATTAGCTATCAACATGTCGATGAATTCATCGACATTGTTTTTATTTACGAGGTAGCCAAAACCCTCTTCATATAGTCCTTCATAGTAAGCATGGAAGGCGATGCACTCTAGTACTTTATCACTTACTTCTGCGCTATAGTGAGAATTATCAATCCAATTGCTAGAATCAGTAGTTATTGAATTATAGCCTGAGAAATTACAAAATTCTGTTATATCTGCAAGACCTTTTAAAAACTCGAAATAGTTTTTGTTTACCGCATCATCATAAGTTACATAATACATAGGATTAGTGAAGATAACTAATTTGATATTGTTGTTGTCGCATAATTCTTTTAATTGTTTTATTTCATCAAGTGTTTCTTCTAATCTATAACTTGTACCAGTACTAGGTTCAGCGTTAGAAAAGTCATAAGTACTTGTTGTATTTCCATAATCAGAGTTCCAGCCAAACTCATAGAAACGATAGGCATATGAATCATCATATGTATGATTTGCTTGTATTGTTATGTATGATTTAAAGGCCATAGCAGGATCTAAATAATAACTATAGAACTTAATAGGATTATCTCTAGACATCTCATATGAGGCATTAGAAGCGCTATTGTGACTAGCTGAATCAATTGTATATGATAGATTATCTACGCCTAAATAAACCGCTTTAATATAGACGCCATTATCGATTAAAGTTTGTACATTATGTAAAGTCTCAACTGGCACTGCTTCAGAATAGGTCATATTGTAGGCCTTTTCACCCCACAAGTTATTAACATGAATATTGCCAACTCTACTAGATCCAAAGATAAATGTATCAAACTTATCAGGATTATTTAAAATATAGGTCATCTTTATATAATTCTTATTAGGTTCCACACCATTATCTTTTATATCTAAGGCATGAAACACATTAAAAGGATCAATAGTAACACATACTATTATTGAAACAATTGATAAAGTTAAGATAAAGAATAATACTTTTTTAATAAATGTTTTCATAATTAGAATTGGAAATAAATAAAACTAACTTCTCCTACATAATGTAGTAATAATATCATCAATAAAACAACAAAATAAACAAGGTATCTTGTTGTTTTATTACACTTGTTAATTAATAATAAGCAATCTTGTTTAACATTGATTAAATCAATAATAAATAGTGGAACTAGATATAACGCTAACATTGTTAATAAATAGTTAGGTTTAACGCCAAAGCTATATAAACCTGATACAAGA
>CAVEWG010000243.1:0-2052 GCA_963619285.1 Oscillospiraceae bacterium
GATTATTAATAGACTATCTCTTAATGATATAAATAAATTACTTAATATTAGTGTTATAAAGTAAGTAATTACTATGGCACTTATTTGATAAGTTTGATTGTTTAAGGAATCAATTATTTTGGCTAAATAAATTGGTGGAAGTAGTGCTGAGACAATGCTTAAAAGTATCGCCATTATTATAGATAACGATAATATAAAGTATTTAATAGATGTCTTGAAAATAATGTTTCTAATGTTCATCTTTACCACCTATTTGTAGATTACAGAGTTGCTTATATTCTTGGTTGTGTTTATATAAATAATCATGGGTATTTACATATACTGCATCATTTCCCATAAAGATAATTTGATTACATTTGTCAAAAGTATTTAGTCTATGTGATATTAAGATAACGATTCTATCGTTATAGTATTTTTTAAGATTATTAAATATTTCTTGTTCAACGTTTTTATCAAGAGCTGAGAATGGATCATCTAATACAAGAATTGATTTACGATGAGCTAGTGTTCTAGCGATAGCTACTCTTTTGGCTTGGCCACCTGAAAGGTTACTGCCATCATTTCCTACAATAGTAATTTTATTTAATTCATTATCGAGGCTAACTAGTTTTAGATAATGGTCTATATCTATGTCTTTTCCTAGTGCTATATTTTCATATACCGTGTCATTAAATAGTTCGCTGTTGTGTCCTAGATAACTTATACATTTTTTATCTTTCAGTGTTTTTAATTCTTGATTGTCTAGTAGTATTTTTCCTTCACACTTATAGTCGTTTAAAAATAGTTTACCTAATGTAGATTTAACTGAGGCAACTTGCCCAGTTATGCCAATGATGTCTCCTTTATTACAATTTAGATTGATGTCTTTAAGTAGATAATCACTACTTGGATAACGAAAAGAAAGATGTTCGAGCTTTAAGCTGTTTATATCAATACTAGTTAATATAACATCCTCTTTTTCTTCTTCTAGGTAGTCTTTAATTCTTTCATATGATACTTCGGCTTTATGTACTGAATTAAATAAAGCAGCTGATTTAGAAGCTTTCTCAGACATTTTCATAAACGATGAAATAAAAGTGGTTAATGTGGCAATAGTCCAAACGTTGTTTTGGATATTTTGGATGCCAAGATAGAAGATAAAGATGATTCCTAAATAAGATAGAGACTTATAGATTGGTGGAAGCATCGCATTAGGTAATCCTGCCTTAATGTTGGCTTTTTCATAATCATTTAAATAAGTTTCATAGGCATCAATTCTTTCTTGTTCAATGCCATTTACCCTATATGTTATATAGTTGGTGCTGTTATCTAGTGTGATGTTGCTTAGATTTGATGTAGCTTTTTTGGCTAGTACATTATTTTTTTGAACTATTACTTTCATCTTTTGAGCAAGATAAAAAGATATTGGTATAAATATAAAACAAAGTAGTGTTATTTTTACATCCAGTATTAGCATCATCACAAAGTAGGCAATAAAGGCTACACCAGTGTCAAAGATTTCAGTGGTGAATTTTCTTATGCCTTCTGAGCAGTCATCAACGTCAATGATGGCTTTAGTTAAGATGTTACCTACACCTTCTTCTTTTAGTTTGTAGGTACTTGTGTTTAATAAATTATGAAAGATGGTTTCTTTCATCGTCTTGTTTATGTTGTTGGCAAATACTCTTACATACTCTCTTTTATAGTATCTATTTATTTGAACAAAGATAATTATTAAAACATAAGCTATAACTATTTTAATTACATCTATATAAGTAGCTTTATTGTTTAAGATATCAGCTACTATTCCTACTTGTCTTCCTTCAAAATAAGGGTTGGCAATTAGTCCTATATTATAAATAAGCCCAGTAATAGTAACGATTATCAAAGCTTTCTTTTCTTGTTTAAAATAGGCTAATATGTTTTTCATAAAAACTTTTAAGACGGAAATCCACTACTTTTAGGTGGTGTATAAGTCATATTATACTTGATTTCCAATATATTTTTGAATTGTATCAAAAGACTTAACTTATACTACACGCAAAGTAATCATCTGAGTAAAATATCATTGTT
>CAVEWG010000244.1:0-2044 GCA_963619285.1 Oscillospiraceae bacterium
GTGATTGTTCCAAGTTCTTTATCACTATTTAAGAATACAATATCCTTGGAATTAGCTTTCCACTTTGCATAATAAGTAATATTTTCAGTTGTATCTTTTACATCACCATAGTTTAATGAAGTTACTTCATCACCATCTTTACATTCGCTTGTTTTAAACCAGCCAGCAAATGTATAACCAGTTCTTGTAGGCTTATAGATATCATTTGTTAGATTTAAGGAACCATTATTAAATAAAGAACTTGTTAGTTCAATTGACTTAAATTCCTTGCTTTCGGTATCACTTTCATTATAGTTTAAAGACAAAATATAATGTGATGGTTTAATTGAAACCTTGCTAATTAAGACTGTATTTATAACGGTAGAAGAATCATCATTAATCTTAATACTTAAAGGTACATTTAAATTCGCGATTAAATTTTCTTCATCAAAGCTTAAGTATTTAAATGTTATAGGCCTTGTATTATAGGTGTTATCAGTAATAGAACTTGTATCTATATCACCAATATTAATTTCAACATTACTTATCTTTTCATTGTTATCATCAGTTAATGTAATTTCTTCACTTTCAACATTCTTAATTAAATCGCGTATACTATCGCTATTTTTTTCATAGACAAAATAAGTGCTATCACTATTACTTGGACCGGTACCACTAGAATAGCTAGGGTTATAATAATCGACTAATTCATCGTTACTATTAAGATAGCTTTCATTATATGAATCACCCTTTATACCTAATGTATAGCCTGTATTGACATTTATAATACCAAAGGCAGAATAAGTAGTTCCATTATAAACATAGCTAACATTGACCCTAATGTTTCCATTATATCCAAGTCCTGTTATAGATAAACTATTCTTATCTACTAACTCAATAGTCGCAAATGGTACATCACTTCCAATAATAGAATGGCTTTCGCTATATGTTACTTTATTTGTATAGTCAATATTATTTAAAGAAGATACACTTATTGTCTTAGCTACAGCACTAGATGATTTAATATCATATTTAAAAGATTCATTTCTATTTAAAGTGATGATATTTGGATTAATATTAACCTTCAACTGTGCAGTAATGTTTAGATTAAAGCTTTCTTCATTATCTTGACCATCTTGTCTCCATTTAGCCAAAATATCAACAGAACCTGTCTTTAATAATTTAATCTTAACTGTGTAATAGTATAAAGTAGTAGTATCATCTTTTTGATTTGAATAAGTATAGTCATCAACTACGCAATAATCTTTGTTGGCACAAGTAAATTCAATATTTTCTAAAGCTTTCTCTTCACTATTAAAGAACTTATATTCAACATAAGCGTACTTATCATCACCTATATAGTCAAAGATATCAACCTTATCGCTACCTTTTTGCCAATAAGATCCCTTAAAAGGCCATGTACCATAATGAACACTAATATCATCACTTTGTTTTATTACTGTTGGGAATGGATAATTCCTTCCTGTCAAAGAAGAAGTGCCTGCATTAAACGAATATTTGCCATCAACAGCTTGGCCATTTTCTATGTCAGTAACTTTATGCCATATACTATCCCCTAAAGTGTAAACCATATCATTAGAGCTTAATTCAGAATAAGTTTTTGAACTAAAATTTGTAATATAAGCTTTAGAAGAACCGTTACCACCATTAAACAAATTATATAAATACGTCATTTCTCCCTTAATCATAGAGGATTTTAAAGTTTCTCTATATGAACTACCATTTAATAGCCAATAAGCACTGCCATTTGAACCAAAATAATATTTAGGTGCATTAGATACATCAAAATTAGCGCTTGATTCTAGGTAGTAACAATTAACAATCTTTATACTATTATTTGCTTCGCTATATCTATCAGCCAGCGATGTCATCATCGAAATAGATCTAATAGTGCCCTCTAAGCTTGGGAATGTAATGTAAGTATAACAATTTTCGATATAAGGATAAGCATCTGGAGCACCTTTATTACTTCCAGTAAAGTTTTGATAATTTTGGCCAAATCCACTACCTGCTATACCTGCTATAAATATATTAGTGCTATTAG
>CAVEWG010000245.1:0-2042 GCA_963619285.1 Oscillospiraceae bacterium
GCTCTATAATACGTGGTATAGCAGGTTTTTTAGCTTCTTCACTATTTTTACCAATGGTGGCAATGGGGATGCATCATGGCCTTGTTGCCCTATATGCGATAGAGTTAAATGAGATTGGCTATGTTGTTATATATCCTGCTTTAGCGATGGCTGGTGCAGGACAAGTTGGTGCAGCTTTAGCTATTTATTTAAAGGCGAAAAAGGTAAATAATAATGGACTTAAAAAAATTATTAGAGGAGCCTTACCAGCCGGAGTATTAGGCATTGGCGAGCCACTTATATATGGTGTAACCTTACCTATGGGAAGGCCTTTTCTTACAGCGGGCATAGGCGCTGGGTTTGGTGGTGCTTTTGTGATGATTGCTCAAGTTGGCGCTACAACATGGGGAACTTCAGGAATACTTGGAGCTTTAACTATGACTGCGGGACCTCAAGGAACTTATGCCTTTATTTATTATTTAATAGGGCTTTTTATTTCTTATATTATGGGCTTTATTGTGACTAATTTTGTTGTAAGGGAAGAAGATGTAGCAAAATATCATAATGCTGATTGTAATTAATTTTAAGAATTGTTCTTATTTATCTCATCTATAAAAAGGTGTAACCTTCTTTGGGTTACACCGTGTATATTAGTCTTCTAATATTTTGCCATCAATTGAGAAAGTAATCACTTGCCATGGAATGAACTTGTTGCTGTTTTGTAAAGCTTGTTTAGCAGCGTATTCAAGTCCACCACAACATGGTACTTCCATTCTTAGTATTGTTACACTCTTGATATCGTTATTAGTAATGATTTCTGTTAACTTTTCACTATAGTCAATATCATCAAGCTTAGGACAACCAATGATTGTTATTTTACCTTTCATAAATTCTTCATGTACTCTTGCATAGGCATAAGCTGTACAATCTGCTGCAATCAATAGTTTTGCGTTATTGAAGTATGGTGCATTTACTGGTACTAGTTTTATTTGACAAGGCCATTGAGCAAGCTCTGAAGTAACTTTTCTAGTTGAAACTTCTTCATTAATAGTTTCTTCCCTATTAAAAGTATGCATAGCGTGTCCAGGACACATATGTTCATGAGCTTGCCCCTTTTCTTGTTTATGTCTTTCAACAGCTATTTCATCATATGGCAAAGCTTCTCTATTGGTAAATGTTATAGCGCCTGTTGGACAATTTGGTAGGCAATCGCCCATGCCGTCACAATAGTCATCACGCATTAATTTGGCTTTACCATTTACCATTTCGATTGCGCCTTCATGGCAAGCACTAGCACATGCACCACAGCCATTGCATTTATCTTCGTCGATGTGAATAATTTGTCTGATCATAATTTTCCTCCATAAGTTATCTATAGTTTATAATTGTTTTGGATATTATTATGTGGTTATAACAACGTATGATTAATACTTATTTATTTAACGATTTGAATGAAAAAGAATGCGATAAGCTAGAAAAGCTAAATTGTCTTGAGGAAAAAGAATATAGAACTAGTGCTTATGTTTTTAAAGTGAATGATTTAATACATGAGATTGGCATTGTCTTAGATGGTAGTTTAAATATAGAAAACATTGATTTCTTAGGAAATAAAACAATATTAAGTAATCTTAATGTAGGTGATGTTTTTGGTGAGACATACGCGTTAAGCAAAGAAAGAATGATGGTTGATGTTATAACGCTGACAAAGTGTAAGATATTATTCTTTGATGTAAATGTTTTATTTGATGATGAATATAAGAAAGAAAGTTGGCGTGATAAAATCATGAGCAATCTTCTTAATATTTCTTCTTATAAAAATCTTGCGTTGTCTAATAGAATATTTTTTACTAGTTTTAAAAAAATTAGAGATAAATTGATGGCTTATTTTTCTTATTTATCTATTAAAAATAATAGTAAGACTTTTAATGTTCCATTTGATAGACAAGGCTTAGCTGATTATTTAAATGTAGATAGAAGCGCGCTAAGTAAAGAGCTTTGTAAGATGAGAGATGATGGGATTATTGAGTTTTATAAGAACTCAATTAAGTTGTTGTAGATTGTTA
>CAVEWG010000246.1:0-2031 GCA_963619285.1 Oscillospiraceae bacterium
AGATAATAAGTTGAAATGGACTGTTAGAAAACAATTTCTAACAGTCTTTTTTTATTAAAATCTATTATATTTGATATAGCATATTCTTCTAAAGTAAAATATAATAGTTAGGTTTATTCTTTGAAAGGAATGCGAATATAATGAATGAAAAAAAAGACAGTATAATTCAAAAAAACCTATTTCGTGAAACTTGTTTAGTCATGATTTATCAAGAACTATCACAAAGAGCCACGGGATTTATAGATAGCTTAATTACAAGTGTTTTCCTTGGCAGTATGGCTATGGCTGCTTCTGGGCTTGCCTACCCATTCTTTAGCATTACCGGCACATTTTATGGCATGATTATGCTAGGTACCCAAAAGCTATTTGTTGATTATCTTGGTAAAGGCGATAAAGAAAAAGCGAAGAGCGTGCTTTCCACCTCTTTGATAATAACAACGATTGTTTCTTTTTCCTTGTTTCTAATACTATTTTTTGGCGCTGGCCCAGTTGTACGCTTTTTTGGTGCCAAGGGAAATGCCGCAAATCTTTACGCTGACGCAAAAGACTACTTGATTGGCCTTTCTTTTGGAGTTCCAGCCCTAATTCTAAATGCCGTATTAACACCAATCGCACAAGCTGAAGGAAAAACAAAAAACATCACTATCTCACTTGTAACAATTTCTGTAGCCGACATTATATTAGACCTAGTTATGGTAAAAGCAGGTTTTGCAATGTTGGGCATGGGTCTTGCCACAAGCATTGCACAATGGCTTGGTCTTATTATTATCTTTGTGCCAATGTTGAAAAACCCTATCATATCTTTTTCTTTTAAAGGTTTCAACATTACATATCTAATAGAAATTATAAAAATTGGTTTACCTAAATTTGTACAACGTGTATGCAGTATCTTTAGACCAATTATGATAAACACTATGGTTATTTCCATAGGTGGCAATATCGCCATGAGTGCTATGTCAATGCGAAACAGTTTTTCTGGCATTGTTGAATGTCTATCTAATGGAATCGCCTCTGCCATAACTATATTGGCATCTTTATATGTTGGAGAGAAAAATAAAGACGCCATTAAAACATTGCGCAATTCAAGTATGAAAACAATCATAGGTGTAGAGTCTTTATTAGCCATTGTAATTGCCCTTTTCGCTAATCCGCTTGCAGGAATTTTTGTAAAAGACGATCCACAAGTAAAACAATATTTAATCATCGCAATTAGATCCATTGCCATTAATATGCCGCTACTAGCCTTAAGTGAGGCAGTCCAATCTTATGTACAAGGCATTGGAAAATTCAAGCGCTCTAATATACTTCGCTTACTTAGCATGTTTGTATATATAGTTGCATGTACATTTGTACTAGGAAAACTATTTGGTGTAATCGGTATATGGATGGCTTTTCCTGCCTCATCAATTCTAACCATCGCTACTGCCATTATTATGGAATATGTTCAAAGTAAAAAAAGCGGTTTAGATCTTATCTTCCCAATGCCAGAGAAATGCGATATCAATGATAACGATAAAATTGTGCGTAGAATTGACAATGGAGATGACGCTATTGCCCAAATCGTTAAAACATCAGAAGAAATACAATCATTTTGCGATGAACATAAAATTGATAAAAAACGTTCCATGTTCTTAGCGCTTTGTTACGAGGAAATGGCTTGCAACATCATCCAGCATAATTCATCAGAGAAAAAACTATCAATCGACCTTTTTGTCGCAATAATAGATGGAAAAATAAACATGCGTCTACGTGATAATTCCAAAAAATTCGATGTAGTCGAGAAATATAACGCCTTCAAATATGATCCTGAACACCCAGAAAAAAATCTGGGAATCCATATTGTCATGAAGAGCGCAAAATCTGTTGAATATGTAAATACCTTTGGAATGAACAATCTGATCATTACAGTATAGTCAAAAAAGATATGGTTATAGTAAGGTGGAGCAATCCGCCTTACTATAACCATATCTTTAAAAAATCAAAAAATTGTTATAAGTCAAATTATCAACACACAAACAATAACTATAGAAA
>CAVEWG010000247.1:0-2030 GCA_963619285.1 Oscillospiraceae bacterium
GTATAGTTGTTATATTTGTTTTAGCGATTATATTTGGTATTTATAAGTTAACTTATACAGACTTTGTTTCTCCTGCTTTAAGTGGTATAAATCGTTTATCCATTTCAGATACAAATGCTTATTTTATAGATGGCACAACTAATGTTTATGAAGCATATAAGACAAACGATGAACATGTAAGTTATGTAGCTCAAACAAGTGTGGTAAAAGTTGTGGCAGGTAATGGCTTTGGCGCTGTGCTTACAAGTGATGGCAATGTTACAATGCTTGGAACTATTTTGGGTTTAAACCAGGACTTGAACCCAAAGTGGTCAAGAATTGTTGATATCGCTGCAGGTGATAATCACTTAGTAGCTTTAAATGATAAAGGCAAAGTATTTGCGATAGGTGAAAATACAAATGGCCAATGTGATGTTGATGATTTTAAAAATGTTGTTAAGATATATGCCACTGAAAAAGGAACAATAGTGCAAGGCGAAGATGGTAAGCTTAGCTATACAGGAATTCTACTTGGCAGTAGTCAACTTAAAAACTATGAATCACCAATTGATATTGCCTCAAGTGATAATTATTTAGTTATCGTAAACGCTGATAAGAGCGTTACTTGTATTTCAAGATATGGCGATGATTTACAAACTAATAAATGGCGTAATGTAGTTGATGTTGCTTGCGGAAATAATTTTGTGGCAGCTCTAAGAAGTGATGGAACTTTATTGATAAGCAGTGATGATGACGATATCGTTTTAAATGCTTCTAGTTGGAGCAATATTATCGCTATATCGGCTCATGGTGATTATTTGGTTGCCTATGATGGTTCTAAGATTTATGGGACAGGAAGTAGTGATACTTTTAGTTTTGATCAATTATATTCAAATGGTACGGCTCTTCCTATTGTAAGCAATGTAAAAATATCTTTAGGTAGTAATGTTTCGGTTTCTTTTGATTCAGTGGCTAATGCGACTGGTTATGATGTAGCTTTGGCTAATCAAGATGGAACTATTATTAATACATATCGTGTAACATCTAACGCAACGATTAATTTTTCAATTGAATCTTTATATTCAGAGGTTAGCTATAACGTTATTATCACAACACTTGGTGATGGCAAGAAGTATCTAGATTCTGATAGGTTGACAGTTCCTTTTACTTATCAAAATAATGACAGTCAAGAAAGTGATGATTATGTTGACTTAGACTTTGATTACACGACTATGACGCGTGAACAATTAGAGGAGTATTTGAAGTCTGTTGGCATAAGCCATATTACACCAATTGAATTAGATTATGAGTGCGGTGAAAACGAAAGTGTAATCAGAGCTGTTAATGGCGTTTCTAGTGGCCAAAGGTATTCAAGAAGTGCCTTAGCGAATGCGACGGTAAGTTATAATTATTGTAAAGTTGGTAGTAGTGATGAACAAGAACATTTGGACGATTAAGGGCAGAAAAGAAAAAGTAAGTGACGAAGCTTTAATTGAGATGATTAAAAACGGTGAACTTACTAAGGATGATTATATAAAGAATAGAGACTTGGGTCGTTTTGTGAAGCTTGATGATTCTATTTATGAATTTTATTTGAAAGGGGAAAATAATGAAAATTTATAATACAAAGACATTAAAAAAAGAAGAGTTTAAACCTATTACAGAAGGTGAAGTAAAGATGTATGTATGTGGCCCAACTGTTTATGATAATGTGCATATTGGTAATGTAAGACCAGTTGTGGTGTTTGATACGTTACGTAGAACTTTTGAAGAATTGGGTTATAAGGTAAAGTATGTTTCTAACTATACTGATGTTGATGACAAGATTATCAAAAGAAGTAAAGAATTAAATATTTCTGAAAAAGAATTAACTGATAAGATGATTGAAGCTTATAACGACATTAGACATAAGTTAAATGCAGCTGATTTATATAAGACACCAAGGGTTACTGAGACAATGGGTGAAATCATTGGTTTTATTGATGAAATGGTTGACAAGGGTGCAGCTTATCAAAAAGATGGCGATGTTTATTTTAGAACTAGTTCTGTGA
>CAVEWG010000248.1:0-2027 GCA_963619285.1 Oscillospiraceae bacterium
AATATGTATGTTCTTGAATAGATTTAGATAATTCAGGAAATGGTTTATCTTGTAAGCTATCGCTTAATTGACGATGTAGATTACCATAACTTAGTTTTTTGCCAGCTTCTATAAAATAAGGCTTTATAGAATCCTTATCACACCACATAATCTTTTTTAAAGTGTCACCTTTTGACCAATATAAGCTTTTAATCGCAAGATATAGGAATGGTGTCATAATGTGTCTTACACTCTTTTTGATTTGAGCGAATTGGCCACCATCTAAAAAGACATGTTTAACATTTATTTTTGTCTTAGATAAAAAGGCAACTGCTAAGTCAGCTCCAATAGAAGAAGCTACAACGAGTTCCAATGTATCTATCTTTTCGTTTTTTAAGAACCCTTCAACTTGTCTAATTTCATCTTTCTTACTTATGTATTTTTGACCCTTACAATAAACCGTTGAGGTTGGTGTTATACAATAATAGTCATCTTTTAAGTATTCAATAACTCTTTCACTGCTTTTTCCTACTACGCCCATAGCGTGGAAGAATAATATTGCCGGATTGTTTTTATTTCCATATGTTTCAAATATCATAAGTCGCCCCTTTTAGTTAGCTCTTGCTAACCAGTTAAATTATACACCAACAATAACATTTATCAATTTAGCCATAATAGGTCTCCTTAATCAACTTAATTATGTGTTAATTTGTCATATTATTAAACTTATATATCAAATAATTTATGACAGACATTATTGAGCATATTTAGATAATTCCTTTAGTTCCTTAAACAAGTTAAGAGATAGTTTTTCTTTATCACAATCAGTTAGGCCTATTATAATCTTATTATTGTCTTTAAAACTAACCGTTAAGCCAAGTAGAAAATTCTTCACTACTTTTTGCACCACATTCGCCAAAATCAATATGAATAATTGGATACTTCTTAAAATCATAGTCCGTAGAAAATATGTATAGTCCTTTAAAAAGCTCTTTTTTACCATTAAATATAGTTTCAAGAGTATTGATTGTTAGCGTCTTTCCAAATCTCCTAGGTCGACAACAAAAATAATAGGTGCCACCATCATTTAATAGATTATATAAGTACTTTGTCTTATCAACATAAATGTTGTTGCTTTCTATTAACTTTTCAAAATTTGGATTACCTGTATCAATCTTTTTCATATCTCAATGTTGCCATAAAAGACATGTCAATTATTTTTAATTGAGTTGTCAAATAATCATCCAAAACAAGTAAACACTTTATAATTTAAATCAAACCATATTAGGCTTATTTACTGGCATTATAACTTTTTCAAAGAAGATTCTAGCACCATCTTTACCTAATACTTTATTTAGAGTTTCGCTAGATGGATTGCCCTTATCTAGCATCTCTTGTTGAAACTTATATAAGCCAATTAGATTATCAGTATTAATATCACTACTTTTAGCGCCTTTTAAATAACGTTTTAAACAAGTAAGTACCATATTATCTAATTCTTCTTGGCTATTATCGCCCTTTTCTTTAATCAATGAGTACGGTGTACGTCTATTTATATACCATGCAGGTTTCTCATCATAGTCTTTAAACTTAGCAAACTCAACTACTTGATTATCGCTTTCAGGCAATTTTGCGCCATCTTTTGTACAATCATAATATTCTATATAGGCAAGAGATTTGTTTTTCATACACATTGTATCAATCAACAAAAATGGTACATTAAGACCAATAGATGGAGTAAAGACAAAAGTGCTTAATTTCATCATACCAAACATCGCATTTGTATCCATTGTAGTAATTGTCCCAAAATTATCCACGTTATAACGATGTACCTTGAAGCGCATTATTGGAAGTAATTTAGGATACTTCATATAAGCATATTCAACAGGTGTATCATCTTTTAGAGAAAAATACTTATTAGCTTCTTCTATAACTTTATCAGTAAGTGACATATATTGACTCCTTTAATATTTATCATTATTTTATAGCAACAAATTATTAACTTATCTTAATCGATACTACTTTACATCTTTTCTTATAGAAAGCTA
>CAVEWG010000249.1:0-2025 GCA_963619285.1 Oscillospiraceae bacterium
AGGAAGAGGCAAACAAGCGAAATAGCCAAGGGAATTATTTTCTTTCTTTAGGTTAAACATTTGTTCATTTAACAGTCTACACATCGAAATAGATTCTTCTTCATAGCCTTCAAAATAAGGGTGGGGTGAAGAAATTGATAAGTATGACTTTTCAATGTTTGCGTCTTTGTTTAATTTTAGATGTTCATCTAAATTGTAAGTTGGAAGAGGGAAACCATCTTCTAAAGTTGCGTTATGTTTCTTTAAGAAATTTAGATATTCTTTTGATAAAAAGTGGACATGTACATCTATTAACTTATTCATGTAACAATCTTAATCGAAAAATGAGTAAAAGAAAAGAGCTTTTGTAAGCTCTAATCTTATATATTAAGAAACCGAATGCGTCCTTTATAAAAACCCAAAATATGGTATAAGCTAGATAGCGGTTTAAGACACTATAAAAAGAACTAATATAGTGATAATTATCTTTATTGGTTATTGATTGTTGTTTGAAGTTTTATTTGTCTTATCTTCATACATATAGTTAAGACAAAAAGGACATAATATTCTATATTCATCAGTTACTGGTGGAAGGTTTTTAATAGTTTCTAATTCACTAACTGGGACTTCCTCTAGGTACCCACATTTTTCGCATTTCATCAATACAACTGTTTCTGTATTCTCTATCATTCTTAATTCCTTCTAGTGGATTATGAGTGAAGGTAAACTTAAAGGTACCACCACATCCACATTTAAATACATCTCTATTATATGTATCAGCTACTTGAGTTCTAAACTTTAACTTATCTAATTTAAGCTTAAGTGTTTTCTTTTTCTCTAGATAGCTTTGATATTTACTTTTTCCTTTGCCAAGTAATTTATTAATATCATCTAAGGTATTATGACATTTATTATTGTAAAAGTCATAGTATCTAACCATTCTAAATTGCTTATCAGGAATATGAATGATCATCTTTTCAAGTAATTGTTTTCCTGTTTCATTTACTTCAATTCTTTTGTTTGTTTTATGATCTTCATAGTACCAATTTACTTCATCAGTTTCTTTATCATATGATATAAGTCTGCTTTCAGCCATAACAGGTCTACCGGCATATCTCATCATATAGTTAACACAACCTTTAACGTTACTTGTATGTTTATCTTCTACATCGGCTTTAGCGTATACATAAAAGCCATCATCTTGATTTTTATAAGAGTTATTAACTAATAGCTTTAACTTTTTATCATCTTTAAACTTTTCAAGTAATAATCTATTTACTTCATATTGCCAAGTCTTTCTTAAGGATTTGTAGTCAAAGTGGCTTATATGTTTGATTGTTTCGTGTTTACTATCATATATAAGTTCAGGTACTAAGACATGAATATGAGGATTCCATTTTAAGTCTCTACCAAAGGTATGAAGGGTAGCTATTTCACCAAACATATTAAGATTATTAAAGTTTCTAAATAGATAAAGATTATCTTTAGGATTTTTAACCGTTCCTCTTTTTCTTCTAATCTTATTAAATAATGAATTATTAAACATCTTCATTAAAGTATTTCTAGAGGCTATAAACAAAATATCTAAAGCGCTTCTATCTTTTCTAAAGTATTCTCTATATTCTTTAGGAATAGTAAATACCATATGTCTATGCTTAACATCAATACAGTTTACTTCAGCTTTAGTAGCTAACACCTTTTGAAGCTTTATTCCACAAGATGAACAAAACCTTGAATGACAATGTCTAAATAGTAATATCCAATTATCGCAAGAGTCACAATCAAAGGCGTCATATCCTAAATATGGTGTTTTACAAAGAAGAGTTCTTTGAACGTTATCTAGAATTACTTCTCTAGCTTGGCCATTACTATCTATTTCTTTTAACCAATTATAGTTTCTCCATATTATTGATTTAAAGTTTGGCTTATCATGATACTTAGCTAAATAAGTATCAAAACTAGAATACCTACTATTATCTTTTGCGCCATTATGTAAGAATGTATCAATCATTACTTTAATTATAATCAATATTAAAAATAGCTAGC
>CAVEWG010000250.1:0-2021 GCA_963619285.1 Oscillospiraceae bacterium
ATAGCTTTTACACTATCTCTTTGATTTATTATTCACCTTTATTAACTTCTCTCATATGTCTTCTACGATCTAGATTAGTTAAATACTTCTTTCTAATTCTAATCGCATCAGGAGTGATTTCAACCAGTTCATCATCATTGATAAATTCTAGTGCTTCTTCAAGAGAGAATTGCTTATAAGGAACAAGCTTCATGGCTTCATCATTACCAGTAGAACGCACAGCAGTCATCTTCTTGTTGATTGTAGGATTTACTTCCATATCTTGCATCTTACTAGATACACCAACGATTTGGCCTTCATATACATCTTGAGCAGGACCTACAAATAGAGTTCCTCTTTCTTGTAGATTCCATAATGAATAAGTCATAGTCTTACCAGTTGCACAAGAAATCATGGCACCATTCATTCTTTCAGGAATTTCACCCTTGAATGGTTTATATTCAATGAACTTTCTAACAAGAACGCCTTCACCCTTAGTAGAGTTAATGAATTCACTTCTAAAGCCCATCAGACCTCTTGTTGGAACATGATAGATTACTTTTGTATAAGAACCTTCATCTTGAATATCAATCATTTCACCTTTTCTAAGATTCAATGAATTAATTACAGTACCACTATAATCATTTGGAACTGAACATATTACTTCTTCAATCGGTTCGCATAATTCATGATCTATAGTCTTAAAAATAACTTCTGGTCTAGATACAGCTATTTCATAGCTTTCTCTACGCATGTTTTCAAGTAATATTGATAAATGAAGTTCACCTCTACCTGATACCTTAAATGTATCTGTAGAATCAGTTTCTTCAACCTTTAAACCAACATTTACTTCAAGTTCTTTTTCAAGTCTTTCTCTAATATTTCTACTTGTTACATACTTACCTGACTTGCCTTGGAAAGGTGAAGAGTTAACCATGAAATTCATAGAAAGTGTAGGCTCTTCAATATCGATTTGAGGAAGGGGATCAACAGTACCATTTTGACAAATAGTATCACCAATTTCAATATTATCGATACCGCTGATTAAGACGATATCACCACATTGTGCTTCATTAATTGCGACTCTTTTTAAGCCTTGATAGTTATATAAGTTGGCAATCTTACGATTATCTCTTTTAATATCACAATCACATACTGTAACTGTTTCATTAGCCTTGATAACACCTTCATAGACTCTACCGATACCGATTCTACCAATATAGTCATCATAAGCAAGAGCGCTTACTTGCATCTTTAATGGCTTATCCATCTTGTTAGGATATGGTTCAACATGTTTTACGATTGTCTCAAACAATGGAACGATATCATTGTTTGTATCATCCATTTCATATCTAACAATGCCTTCTTTGGCAATTCCGTAAAGAATAGGGAAATCCAATTGATCATCGTTAGCTTGTAAGTCTAAGAACAAGTCATATACTTCATCAATTACTTCAATTGCGCGTTGATCCTTTTTATCAATCTTATTAATTAATAAGATAGGTCTAAGATTTGCCTCAAGAGATTTCTTTAAAACGAAACGTGTTTGAGGCATAGGACCCTCTGAAGAGTCAACCAACAATATAACAGTATCAACAGTTTTGATAATTCTTTCTACTTCACTAGAGAAATCAGCATGTCCTGGTGTATCGACAATATTAATCTTGTAGTCTTTATAGTTAACAGAACAGTTCTTAGAATAAATTGTGATTCCTCTTTCTCTTTCTAGATCATTTGAATCCATTACTTGTTCAACGATTTCGTCATGATCAGAAAAAACATGAGATTGAGCTAAGAAAGCATCAACCAAAGTTGATTTACCAGCATCTACATGGGCAATAACTGCCACGTTAATAATTTTTCTAAATTCCATACCACATTATTTTAAGCACATTGCCAATCAAGTGCAAGCTAAAAATCACTTATTTAAAGCCATCTAAAGCCCAATTTGTATTAAAATATAAACATGCACTAGTGGCGAAATTGGCATACGCGTATGATTCAGGTTCATATGGGAAACCATGCAGGTTCAAGTCCTGTCT
>CAVEWG010000251.1:0-2008 GCA_963619285.1 Oscillospiraceae bacterium
GGTAATGATTATACCAAGATGTATAGCCCTTAACTGGTTTACATGTTGGTTTTTCAATATTCATTAACTTAAAGTATTCATCAAATACTTCATCTTCTTTACCATTTAAGACACAAAAATCAATAGCAGTAAAAGAATCCATAGCTTCATAACCTTTTAAATCAGGTTTAAAGATTAATTTATCATGATCATAGATAAAACAAGTAAACGCAAAGTCTTCGTTTAAAGAACCAAACAAACGATATTCATCATTGTTTCTTATATATAAATAAGACCAACCATGGTTATAGCCAGCAACGTTTGGATAATTCGCAAAATTATAGTCACCATATCTATCAAAATGATATTTCTTCAAAATAAGAGGCTTTAAAGGAACTTCATTGATGCCTGGATTTTTAGTATGTTTATCACTTTCATAAGAATAAGTCCAATCTTGATAGCCATTAAAGAAAATACGGTCACTTTCTTCAAGTGGGAAGTCATTCTCCAAATAGATTTCATCAATAACAATTTTATTCTTAGGATATATCTTTAAAGTAATACGTGAACTTGTAACATCAATCAAATAGCTAACGTTTTCATCTTGGTCGCTTATCTTTAAATCAACATCAGACTTTAAAGTATTTAGAGTATTATTTAAATAATATTTAATAGTAAGTAGCATTTTATTTCACCTTATAGAAACTACGATTATCCATTGCGAATATTCTTTGTGAAAATTCACCAGGTTTTACATCAGCAAGCGCCTTATTGATTATTTCTACTTTTGCGTCAATATTATCGATATAAGTCAAAAGTTCTGCCTCAAGAGTCTCCGGTAAGATTGGTGAGCCATATTCATGTTGGCCATGATGAGAAAGAATCATATGTCTTAAAACCATCAACTCTTCACTATCTTCTAGTTTTAATTCCTTGCCTATTTCAAGAAGTCTAGCATCCATGATTGAAATATGTCCAAGAAGTTTACCATTTGTTGAATATTCTGATACAAATGGGCTAACAAATTCTTCGATCTTTCCAAGATCATGCAATATAACGCCTGCAATCAAGTAATCTTTATTAACAGTTGGATAGATTTCGCTTATCGCTAAAGCTAATTTAATCATGCCTGAAGTATGAGTAGCTAAACCACCAATGAAGTTATGATGAATCTTGCTGGCAGCAGGATAAATATAAATATCGTTGTCATAATAATTAAGCATTGCGGTCACAATACGTGAAATATTATCATTCTTGATTTGATTAACGCCATCACCAATATTGTTTCTTAAAACGTCTTTAGGAATTGGTGAAGCACTAACATAATCAAGCATATCGATATCGTTTTGGCTCATTGGCAATACTTTGATTACTTTGGCTTGTAAATTATTGCGATACATGTTGATTTCTAAATCAAAGTTAAATACTTTACCTGTACATAGTATCTTTTCAATTTCACTTTTTACATCCCACATCTTGGCATCTATTGCCTTACTGTTGTCTTGTAGAGTAAGTGATAAATAAGGAGCACCAGAATTAGTTACACCCTTAGTTAAAGAAGATACTAATAAATTAGTATTAACATGATCACCATCTTTAAAATCTTTTACTAATACTTTTTCCATATACTATAACTCCATTTCATTAATCAAAGCGTATATATCATCTGAGACAAAGCCCTTAGAAGCTAGATATAAGTAAATCTTATTTCTAAGTTCTGTATCTTGAAACTTTTTTTCGTATTTCTTTAAAGCTTTACTAGCTTCTTTTCTAATTAGTTCTTTTTCTTGAAGCATACTGTTAGAAAAATCTAAAGTATTCATTACTTGTTTAGCTAAATTATAGTCAAAGCCATCATTTAATAGTTTTGCCATAATCGCAGTCTTTTTGGCGTTATATGACTTATTAGTAATGCTGCGCAAATACTTTTCAGCTTTTTTCTTGCATGCTAATAAATCACTGTCATTCTCATCAACTAGTACTGTTAGAAAAATCTAAAGTATTCATTACTTGTTTAGCTAAATTATAG
>CAVEWG010000252.1:0-2001 GCA_963619285.1 Oscillospiraceae bacterium
AATGATGGTAAGTTAATAAATGTAGATTCTTCTATGGAATATCGAAAAGACAATGATGATAAGTATATTTCTATTGAAGGAAATACAGTAGAGGGGTTAGTTCCTGGTGCTTATTATGTTAGGTATAAGGAATCAACTAATTATAAGGCTTCTAATGATTGTGAAGTAATAGTTGGTAGTAGTTCTAATTTATTAAGTGTTAGCGTTCCAAGTAATCAAATAGGATATGAATTAAGCGTTTCTAATTCTAGTGTTGAATATGATGGTTCTAGTGAGCTTTTGTTTAAGTTAAAAGATGGTTACTATGATAGTGATTTATTTTCAATAAAGATAAATGGCAATAGTATTGAATTAGATAAAGATAATAAATACATAATCAACGATATTAAAGATGATTTAGCTATTACGGTAGATGGTGTTAAAGAAATAGAAGTATCTAATGATAATCGTTCTAGCACTAAAGCATTAACTTGTGAACAACAAATGAACTCTGATAATTGGACATGGTCAGAGGAAAAGAAGGCTTGTGTGTATAAAGTTTCTATCACAAGTGCAAATTAATGTATACATCCTTGTATCCTGTGTTATAATTTAGTTACCTTTCTAGTATTAGGTTAAAAAAAGCCGATGCTTGAAAACCAGTTTCTTATTTGATGATACCATTTAAGAGGCTGGTTTTTAATTTTGTTAATAGATGACGAATTACCATAAGAACGTTTAATATCTTTTATATAATAATTGAGTGAAATCTATTTTTTATAAAATTATTGAGTTTTTTAGGAGTTTATTTTCTCCATCTTTAAAAAGTGATGTTAACAAGCCTACAAATTCAAATATAAAGCCATTAGAGTATTACATTCCTAGTCTTAATAGTGATGTTTCTTTAGAGATTTTTCATAGTGCAAAGCCAGGAGATATTATCTATGGTCCCACATCATATAAACCAAGTGTTTTGGAAAAATTAGAAGTAAGTCATCGTGTAAGGCCTTATATAGTATTAAGAAGGGATGGAGGACACCTTGTTGGTTTTTGTGGCACTTCTGATATAAGAACAGATTATAGATTGATTTTTAACTTGAATAAGGATAGTTATAATGTTTCCAAAGATGGAATTATTGATTTGAGTAGTTTACGTAATATCAGTAGTAATGCCATAGTATCAAAAGTTGGGCATTTAAGTGCATATGATATGTTTAAGATTAATCAAATTGTTTATGCTTCTAATATAGATGATAAAGAAAAGCATATGTTTGATATGAGTCTTTCTCTTAGGCCTGGAATGATAATAAGTGAATCATATAGTCCTAAGTTGTTATTTCTTATTTATAAGATTGATGATACAAATATCACTTTATATCGTTTAAATAAGGATAAGCCATCTAATGTAAGTTTAAAATTTAATGGCATTAGGTACTATATAAATGAAAAAGAACCCGCAACAGTTCAAAAAGACTTGAGTTGTGTCGTTTTAAGTATGAGTGAGCTTGATGCTGTTAAGACCATTAAGCGTAAATTAAATAGAAAAAAACCAGTGTCTAATAAAAATAATAAGTATGAGGTTTCACATTATTTCAAATATGATATAGGACAAGTATTTGTTGTAGGTATGCAAACATTTGTTTATCTATTTTCGTGTCGTAATGAAGATTATGCGATTGAAATATATGAAGATGAATCAATATCAGATTTAGTAAGGATTGAAAAGTATAGCGACTATATGAATAAAGATGGCATGTTAGAAAAAGATGAAATACTTGATGTTGTATCTGAAACTGCTGAAAGAAATAAGAGATGCAAATGGTTGTATGAATTAGTTAAGAGTCAATATGGCGTTATAGATGTAGTAAAAGAAAAAGATCATGCTAATGTTGATGAATCTAATACAATTGAAACAATAGTTTAAAAAACTATGCTTGCATATAAATATAGAAACACTGCTTTCATATAAATTAATGTTTCTTTTTTTAATACAAAGTGAAAATTTACCACAAGTTTTGAAAT